>CAJQOB010000300.1 GCA_905479845.1 uncultured Flavobacteriales bacterium | reverse complement strand
AATTTAAAAAGTTTCTCGATACCGTTAAGCAATTTCATAGAAGTTATTTCGAAGTTGTTCCTCACACGAAAATAAGAAAAAGCGAATGCCAAGCACAATTCTATTCACTCAAAGTCTAAACATAAAAAAAGCGGTCTTGCGACCGCTTTCCCAAAGAACAGGCGTTCTCTGTAACCTAACCACTATTCACTTATTTTGACGGGGAACGAATTGTAAGCTTGCAGTCTCACTCGGCAAACAAGTGGATTGTTATCATTTTTTAACAATTATCACTGAATGCTATATAACGTTGATCAAACTATTGGACACAAAAAAAAGCGGTCTTGCGACCGCTTTCCCAGAGAACAGGCGTTCTCTGTTAACCTAACCTAACCACTATTCGATTAGTAGAGTCTAAAAAATGTGCCAAACCTTACAAAATCACTAAAAATCAGACAAAACGCGTCATTTTTTCGACGAATGACCCATTTATAGCAGCACGCCTGCCAAAAATTCCGTCTCAAAAAGTATCTTCACTCAAAACCTATGTTTAAATTAGTCAGTCTTTGAAGAATCTCATTTCCCTTATTGCCTGTGTTGTCATTTCAGTTACTCTGTTCCAAACGCGCTACACCTACTCATACTTTGATAAGAGTTACCCAATGATGCTCACAAATTGGGACGGGCTGGGCTACTATATGTATCTACCCTCCGGATTTATTTATGATGATTTCTCAAAATTAGACTGGTATCCCAAAATGAATGAGAAGTATCATTTATCGGATGGCAACTTCTACCAAGCTCACAAAGCTGAGAATGGTAATTATGTCAATAAATACCTTGGCGGAGTTTCTCTCATGCAAATGCCACTTTTTGGAATTGCCCATGTGATCGCACTTAATTCAGATTATCCTGCTGATGGATTTTCTCCACCTTACCAATACACTTTGGCCTATGGCGCATTATTTTACTGCATCCTTGCACTTTTCTTACTGCGCAAGATTTTACTTAGATATTATGACGACCTAGCCGTTTCCATCAGTTTGATTTTACTGTTCTTGGCTTCAAACCTCGTTCAGTACATTTCGGTAGATGCTGGATTGAGTCATGTCTACATCTTTCCTCTGTATGTCCTCATATTGTACGCGACCATTAAATGGCATGAAAAACCAACCTTCTTTTGGGCAGCGGCAATTGGATTAATCATTGGTTTAGCCACAATATCGCGCCCTACGGAAGCCATTATGTTATTTATTCCCTTACTCTGGAACACTCAAACCAAAGAAGCGAAAAAAGAAAAGTGGGCACTCGTTCGCAAACACAAAAAGCATATTTACATTACGATTGCTTTTGGCCTGATCGGTGTTCTACCACAATTAATTTATTGGAAAATGACCGCTGGAACTTTCATTCATGATGTCGGTAGCAGTTGGAGGTTCTTGACTCCTTTCTTTCGAGTGTTATTCGGATGGGAAACTGGATGGTTCATTTATACTCCTGTCACTATTTTATTCATCGCGGGGCTCTTCTTCCTGAAGAACATGCCCTTCAGAAGGTCAGTCATTATCTTTTGCTTGCTCAATATTTGGATCATTATTTCTTGGGCAGATTGGAAATACGGAGCACAATACTCAACGCGTGCACTTACCCAGAGCTATCCCGTTTTCGCCTTACCCTTAACCGCTGTTATCCATTCTATCCTTCAAAAGAAATGGAAATGGTTCCTAATTCCTGTTGGAGGCTATCTCATTTTTGTCAACCTCTTTCAAATTGGCCAATACAACGATGGAATTATTCACACCAGAGACAACAACAGACTCTACTACAGCCGAATTTACCTCAAGAACAATCTAACCGCGGTTGATATGAGCTTCCTGGATACAGATGAAGCTTTGGATGACAGCTCAGGTTATAAAGAGAAAGTGCTGTATCGATCTTCGGAGCCGATAGCAATTAATGAAGCTCCCTTCTTCGAAACTAACCTCAATTCAAAAGGAGATACTTGGCTCAGAATAATCGCTACCATTAAAACTGAAAATGGATTCTCATCAAGTTATTTGGCTTGCAGAACAGGCAAAGGAAAAACACAAAAGAAAAGACGCGTCCGTCTGTTTAATGTCTACTGCGAATCTTGGCTACCAAACCTCTATGAATTCTATTATCATGTCCCAAAGGAAAATTTAAACGGAAAGGTAACGTTCAATGTTGAATCTGAATTTGACTTCAATGGAACATTGGAAAGCTTTACAGTTGTTGAACTTTCCAAATAGGATTTTCAGAATTGAGGATAATCTGAACCTGAATGGCGGAAGTACTTGCTTATCTTGCATCAAATTGAAGGATGAAGAGCATTTTACTCATATATACACTCTTATCGGTCTCATTTCAGGCAATGGCCTATCCGAGCGCTCTTGCCAAAAGAACAGCTGTTAATCATCTGGAAACTGGGACTTACCACGACCTAGATATTTTCAACAACCTCTATCTCCAATGTCATTCTAGCTCCGAAGCGATCCAATTGATGAAGGAGCTCGACGAATTAATTGAAAAACCCACGCACAAATCTTTAAACCATATCGCAGCGGCTTCATCGATTAGTTTCCTCGGAGACCACTCCTTAGCCCTTCAACAATTAAAGAAGTTATCTTCTACTCTCAGTTCACAAACCAACTAACTATGTTCGAGGTGAATACTATGTTGCAATTGGTAAAATATCCTATCGTTCGGAAAACCCAAAAAGTGCAATCCAACACATTGAAACGGGGATCAACTATTTGCAAAAAACAAATGAACAAGAAGCTCAACAGATAGCATACACCAATCTTGGATTAGCATTTGGCGCCGTAGATCAGCATGAAAAAGCTCTGGTTTATTATGATCAAGCCGAAAGTATTACTCAAAATTCGTCATCAAAAGTTCGGCTTTACCTTCGCCTAAATAAAGCCTTGTCATTAACCAGTTTGAAGAAACATAGTCTGTCGAAGGAGGCATTTAAAAATGCGCTCGTCGTTATTCACGAGACGAATGACTATTTCGCGGAAGTTCGGACGTATGGAAACCTCGCTGACATTTACATTATTGAGGATTCATTGAACCTAGCGGAGTACTATTTAATAAAAGGAAGAACAAGGTGTTACTAAAGAAAAACTTAGACGGTAGTAAGTCAGATTTAAATCCAAACGGTTTAAAAGGAAACAACATCTTGAGCGAAGAATCTCATGAACTAATTCGTGCCTTTGAAGATTTAATGATACACAATCGCGGCTTTTCCAAAGCTGATCTGACGCAAGAAAAGACAGCAAAAAAATTGGGAACGAACAGAACCTATCTTTCAAAAGCAATCAATGATCACTATAAAATGAGCTACAGTCGTTGGTTAAATGAACTGCGTATTTCAGAATCAAAGAAAATGCTGATTGATGAGAAGTTCAATCATTACAGCATTGAAGTCATTGCTACTTCTGTTGGATTTTCTTCACTTTCCGTCTTTAATTCAAACTTCAAGTCAATCACAGGACTAACCCCTTCTTATTTCAGAAAGAACCACACAAAACACTAACTAACAAGCGAATACACCCAAATTAACGCTTCCGAATTGATCAATTCACCAGTATAATTCATTTTTCCGTAGGTATTCTACTCTATGTTTGCCATCTAAAATGAATTCAAATTACTCACTCTTAAATTAACATTACTGGTATGAAAACATTAGTCACATGCTTCATTATTTTCGCTTCCATTAGCAAGAGCTTTGCTCAACCGTGCAAGGAAATAGTAGGATACTTCCCTAGTTGGCAATGGTACGATCGGAACAAATTTAGTTAACCCACAAACAATTGACTACTCGAAATATTCAATTCTGAATTATGCTTTTCTCAAACCTGAACCTGACGGATCAATATCACTTTTCGATAGTTGGGCGGATGAGAATCTTCTATTAGGTGAAAATGATTGGGTCAATGGAGGATATATCCCGAATACTTCACTCATTTCAAAGGCGCACTCGAACAATGTAAAAGTATTGCCTTCTATTGGCGGATGGACACTTTCAGATAATTTCCCAAGTATTGCGGCAGATCCGGTTAAAAGGCAAACATTTGCTCAAGCTTGCGTCAACTTGCTACAAACTTACAACTTCGATGGAATCGATCTGGATTGGGAATATCCTGGGTTTGCAGACCACAACGGAACTCCTCAGGACTTTCAAAACTTCACACTACTATTACAAGAAGTAAGAACAGCAATCGACAACTACGGTTCGAGTATTGGAAAAACAATGCTATTAACGGCCGCCGTTGGAGCGAACCAAGAACACATGAACAATGTCGATTGGGCAGCAGTATCTCCCTTGTTGGATATCATCAACTTAATGAGTTATGATTTCTTCGGAACATGGGATACCACTACCAATCACAATGCTCCGCTTTTTGCACCTCAACAGGGAGACCCAGAGTTCAACTTGGCACAAAGCATCAATTTATTGGTCAACACCTACAACGTAGCGAAAGACAAAATTACCGCAGGACTCGCGTTTTATGGTCGTTCATCCAAAACGAATGGAACTCCCTCTCTTCATGGACCTTCCGACGGGATAGCAGACAATATTACATTCAGTATTGATGCCGGAACACCACTCTACTATAATGTCCTGCTCAAACATTCCCTCTTCGATGAACATTGGGACAATACTTCTAAAGTTCCATATCTCCTTGGGAAAAATGGATTGAATACCTTCCTCTCATACGACAATGTTAATTCCATTGAGCTAAAGGCGCAGCACATCGTTGAGCAAGATATTCGAGGAGCCATCATTTGGAAAATTACAGGAGATTATATTGAAACTACTGAAGGATCTGGAGTTATCGCCCACACGCCATTGGTCAACAAGTTGAATGATGTTTTCTGTAATTATGTGCCAACAGGTGGAGGAAATATTGGATTAGATGAAAAGCAAGATCTTCTTGTGTCCATTTTTCCGAATCCAGCAATGAGCACTCTAACTCTATCTTCTAGCAACAATTACGCGCTAGAAGTGACATTTATTGACGCTCAAGGAAAAATCAAGATGACAGTTGAGTTAACAAATGAGCATCAAACAATTGATATTTCCAATTTGGAAAATGGGGTTTACCAAGTACAGATCGAATCCTCAACAGGAAAACTTGGACGAACTAGACTGGTGAAACCGGAATAATCTCAGTATCCATCTTTATGAGGAGCGCCATTAACCTATGGCGCTTCTTTTGTGTATCTTCGCTCCATGACTTTTGATGAACAAATGATGCACCGTTGCTTGCAACTGGCAGCCATGGGAAAAGGAAATGTAGCTCCAAATCCTATGGTTGGATCGGTGATTGTTCACGAAGGAAAAATTATTGGTGAAGGCTACCACCAACAATTCGGTGGACCGCATGCCGAAGTCAACGCAGTTAATTCTGTTGACAACCAAGAATTACTCTCGGAATGCACCATTTATGTGTCACTTGAGCCCTGTTCTCATTTTGGTAAAACTCCACCTTGCGCGAACCTATTAGTTCAAAAGAACTTTAAACGCGTCGTTGTTGGAACACTGGATGCTCACGCAAAAGTTTTCAAAAAAGGAATCAAGCGTTTGGAAGATCACGGGATTGACGTGACAGTTGGCGTGTGCAAAAAAGAGTGTTTGGAATTGAATAAAGCTTTCTTCACTTTTCATGAAAAGAAGCGACCTTTTGTCCTCTTAAAGTGGGCTCAAACGGAGAATGGACTGCTGGATAATTCCGATGGGAAACAAGGAGAAGTCTCATGGATTTCGGCACCTGAAACTCAGGTTAAGGTTCATGAATGGAGACGTGAATTTCACTCGATAATGGTTGGAAAGAATACCGTTATCAATGACAACCCATCCTTGACCATTCGAGCAGTTGATAGTACAAATCCCATTCGAATCGTTTTGGACAGCCGAAATGAAATCTCCTCATCCGCAACCATCAAAAATGGCGAGGTGAGAACAATCGTATTCAATGTTGAAAAAGACGAAAACCAAAACGGTGTCCAGTACCTTCAGCTTTCGGAACTGACACCAAAATTAATTCTGACATCCCTTCACGACCAGCAAATTCAATCCGTTTTGATTGAAGGGGGAAAAAGCGTTTTACAATCATTCATTGATGTAAACCTGTGGGATGAAGCAAGGATCATTACGGGAAAAACAACTTTCACCTCTGGAACACAAGCTCCACAAATCAATGGACAAAAGATTAAGGAAGAAGTCTTTTTTGGCGATCACATTTCCTATCTTCGCCCACTATGATTCCATTGCTACTTTCTGTATTGAGCTCTAGTTTGATCTTCGTGATCTTCAAGCTGTTCAAAAAATTTGGAATCGACACCTTTCAAGCCATCGTAATCAATTACTTCATGGCTGCTGCGATTGGCTTTACCCTCTATGGCCATACATGGAATCCAGAATGTTTAGAACAGAACAATTGGATGTACTACGCATTCGTTTGTGCTTTCCTCTTCATCGGGTTGTTCCTGATAATGGGTAAAAGTTCCCAATTAAACGGTGTTGCATCGACATCAATTGCCATAAAAATGAGCATGGCCATTTCCCTGATCTTTATGATTATTGGATACAGTGAATCTGTAACGATTCTGAAAGTTCTTGGAATCGCTTTAGCTTTTGTAGGTGTTTACTTGGTTTCCAAACCTTCTAAATCTGAGAATGGTCAAACCTCTGCTGTATGGATGTTAGTCGCCCTTTTCATTGGAGGAGGAGCGCTTGACTTTATTCTAAACTACGTTCATAACACTCAACTCGAATTACTACAAGATTCCCTTTTCTCTGCGATTGGATTGGGACTTGCAGGCACAATCGGTTTGCTCATCTTAATTGTTCGATACATTCGTGGGAATGCAAAATTTGAGTTCAAAAATGTACTGGCAGGAATCATTCTTGGCGTTCCTAATTACTTCTCGATTTACCTTCTCCTTCGTTCATATGAAACGACAGGTTGGGATGATTCAACTGTACTCGCGATTACAAATGTTTCGGTTGTTTTACTCTCAGCGATTATCGGATTTACAGCATTCAAAGAAGCAACAACTACGCAGAAAATCATTGGATTAATTTCAGCGATTCTTGCAATTTGCGTACTTTACATAGCCAATTAAACAAGTATGAAACGAGAATGATATTTAACAATCATAATATCAAACTAGAACATGATTAAAGAATATCATGCGAGAGCGAAGCGGTTGCATGGGTGCGGAAGTTTTTCTGCATTTTCCTCCGCAGAAAATTTTAACATATGACAATATACCCACTAAGCTCAGGAAATTTTAAATTGGATGGCGGCGCAATGTTCGGTGTCGTTCCGAAGACACTTTGGCAGCGCACAAATCCTGCAGATTCTAAAAACATGTGTGATTGGACAATGCGCTGTATGCTCATCGAAGATGGGGACAAGTTGATTCTAATCGATACTGGAATTGGGGACAAACAAACCGAAAAGTTCTTTTCTCACTATTTTTTATCCGACGAAAACAGCCTTGAACCAAACTTAAATGCACTTGGATTTTCGACAGATGATATCACAGATGTATTCTTGACGCACTTGCACTTCGATCACTGTGGCGGGGCAATCAAATGGAACAAAGATCGAACAGGATTCGAACCAGTTTTCAAGAATGCGCATTATTGGAGCACTGAGCAACATTGGAAATGGGCTACTGAACCAAATCAACGTGAAAAAGCATCTTTCCTCAAGGAGAACATCTTGCCAATTCAAGAAAGTGGACAATTAAAATTCGTGGAACGAAACGGTGACTTTACAAAAAACGTTTTCAATAATTTCGACGTGCTTTTTGTTGATGGTCACACGGACAGCATGATGATTCCGCACATTCACTACAAAGGAAAAACACTTGTTTTCATGGCAGATTTGCTACCAAGTGTTGGACACATTCCCCTGCCATATGTAATGGGATATGATACACGTCCCTTAATCACTCTTGAAGAAAAAGGACAATTTTTGACGAAAGCCGTTGATAATGAATTGATCCTCTTCTTGGAGCACGACATCATGAATGAATGTGCCACCCTACAACATACTGAAAAGGGAGTTCGACTGAAAGACACCTTCAGATTTAAAGACTTATTCTAATTTTTTATACTTATTTTCATTCGCTAAACTTCAACTATGGACAAGTATTTACTAGAGATTCTCAAAGACAGCAATACGATCATTATCCCAGGTCTCGGTGCACTAACTATCACCAACAAAGACACTGGAGAAACGATGTTCATGCCTTATTTGCAACATGACGACGGTAAATTGGCTACATTCATCGCCCAAAAAGATGGGATTGATGAAGCTGATGCGAAGAACATGGTTGCAAAGTATGTGCGCAAAATGAAAGCTGAGTTGGATAAAGGTGAATCATACTCAATGTTCAAACTGGGAAGTTTCAAAAAGAAGGATGATGGAGATATTGAATTCGAAAACTGGAAGAATTTAAGTGAAAATCAAGAAGAAATTGAAGCTCCAGCTGTAGCTCCGATTGTTGAAGAGGACGCTGTAGCTGCTGATGAACCAAGTGTTGCTGATGTTGCAGAACCTGAATCAGAACCAATTGCCGAGCCTGAACCTGAAGTTGTTCCTGAGCCAATAGTTGAACCAGAGCCAGTTGCTGAAAGTGAACCAGAAGTAGTTTCGGAACCAGAACCTGTTGTGGAGCCAGAACCGATTGAAGTGTCGGAAGACGAAATTGAAATAAGAGAAACAATTGTTGAAGCCATCAATTCTACTCCAGAAATAGATGAGATCATTCCTGAAAGAACTACCCTTGAACCATCTCCTTTGTTGGATGATATCGCCCCAACAGCCGCCGTTGAACTAGACCCTGAAATGAAATCAGATATTGATGGTGAAACAGATGGCGAACCTAAAGAGGAAAAAGAGAAGAAAAAGGCAGGTGTAGGATTTTGGATTACGATAATCATTATTGCATTAGGAATTATTGCAGGTGGTGCGTATGTTGGAAGAAACTACAATGACCTAAAACAAAATATCCCGTTCCTAGCTGATAACGAGGAAGAGGTTGAAAAGGAATCACTGAAAGATGAAATGTCCAATGTGATCAAAGAAGATAAATACTCTGCTAAACCTGAAAAGGGTGATGCTTACGAAGAAAGTCCCAACAACGAGGAGGAAGGATTCTCGGATGACGATCAAGGTGAAGAAACGGACAATGGATCGAATGAAACAGTGGAAACTGTAACACCACCAAAACCAGAAGTAAGAAAACCCAAGGTAACACCTCCTGCACCCGTTAATGTTTCATCAAGCTCAAGCGGACCTTACAAGGTCGTTGCCGGAGCATTTTCATCCGAAGCCAATGCGAAAAAATTGGCGGCAGAATTTAAAGAGAAAGGTCTAAAATCAGAGGTATTCATGAAAGGAGCGCTACATGCGGTGAGTATGCAATCGTATGCTACATCGGAAGAAGCAAACGCAAATCTTTCGAAACTACAAAGCATGGCACCTGGAGCTTGGATTTACTATAAGCGTTAAAACGAGTTAGCTCAGTAACTTCAGATAAATCTACCCATAAGCATCACAAGGAACATACCTTTTGTAACGTTGCCCATTTTTACTTTTGATTCCTTTTACCCGACCTCTGCACTTCGGATGATACCGTAGTGGGATTTTCAAATGAAAATAAATATCAGCTCCATACAGGTTCGATCGCTTAATCCAATGCCCCAACTTATCCGTCCCGATGGAAAGTGGCCCTAAGCGCAAACTTAAGCCCAATTGAGGGTATTGATACTCATACAAACTTATCGGCAGCGAAGCCTCAAACCAATATGTCTCGAAACGCGGTGTCACACTCAAAGAGTTCGCGTGTCGAATGCCAAACTTTCGTTTTCCAATTGGAAGCCCTTGAATCATTGTGGCGTTGACAAAGAACCGTGAAGCCCAAACGTTGTAATCGAATTGTGCTGAAATGTAGGTTGGCAACCTAATTTTATTCGGTTTTCGCACTTGGCCTTCATTTATGTTTGCTTCCAATGCATCAAAAAGGTTGAGTGGGTTATCTTCATCTACCTCTTCAGACGCGTACTGCTCCCATGAATAATTATCGAAATCATACCCCGCGAATTGAATATCATCAGAATCAAACTTGATTGAACCGATGTCAATCACTGATAATCCAAGTTTGTACAAGTAAGGGACATTGCGACATCCCATTTTAGGCGAATTAGGAAAATATGTTCCCGCTTCTCCAATCATCTTCTGGTAGGTAAACCCTAAATCTAGCCCCATTCCACCCTTCCAATTCATCCTCGGGTTTGTAGTATACATTGCGTCGGTCTGCACATCGTACAGAAGTGCAAGAGAATCATTATCGACATTGAAATCCAGTTGATAGACATTGGCCGCCGTACCTGCCACAGAAATGAATTTGGAAATGGAAATACCTCCCATGAACATGTCTCGACGGCGTTTCAAAAAGGTATAAGCGTACGAGCCTTTAATTTCACCGAATTGCAAAGATGCTACTCGTAAATTCTCAACAGAATAATCGATATCGTGCTGCTGTGTGAAATCTGGGACACCACTCTCAATAAAATGTCCGACATAGCTGGGTACTCTTCGCACCGATGTATAACTTCGAACACCGAAGGCCAAACCAGCTGCGTGATCACCTTGACTCCATACAGCGCTTGGTCCAGTTACGAAATTACGGTTGTACATGTGGTAAAACCGTCGACCTTGATTAAAGCCAATATCATTTTCACTGGGTAATCGATCTTCAGTCAATTCTCCTTTACGCACCTGATTTAGCTCCCTTAACAACGAGAACCACGATTGATCTTCTAAATAAACAAGGTTATTATTCGTGTATGAACCAGCCCCAACAATGTTAATATCTAGCCAGACTTTGGCATCTAACAAGCTTGAAGGGTTGACGTACACTGAGTTCGTTGGTGTGTAATTTCCATGAAGCGTTCCAAGGGCGTTCTGACCAAAAATAAAAGATAGACTTCCTAAGAACGCTATGCTCACAATGAATTTTGTCAAATACGGTTATAGTTTTGCGATTAAATCAATCAGTCGGTTCGAGTACCCTGCCTCATTGTCATACCACCCCATGATTTTTACCATGTTCCCGATAACACTTGTTAGTTGTGCATCAAAGACGCAGCTGTGAGGGTTACCTACTATATCAACGGAAACAATTGGATCATTCGTATATTCTAATATACCTTTTAATTCTCCTAATGCTGCTTTCTCCATCGCTTCTTTAATCTTTTCTTCACTTGGAGCATCCTTAACAATCAGCGTAAGATCAGTTAACGAGCCGTCCGGAACAGGCACTCGAATTCCGCACCCTCCGATCTTTCCATCTAACTCAGGAAATATTTTCGCCAAAGCTTTCGCTGCTCCAGTAGTTGTTGGAACAATTGACTCAGCTGCCGCACGAGCTCTTCTCAAATCTCTGTGAGGAGCATCATGTAATCGCTGATCTGATGTATAACTGTGCACCGTTGTAATAAACGCGCTCTCAATTTCACAAATTTCCTTCATCACCTTCAACATAGGAGCAGCAGAATTCGTTGTGCATGAAGCATTTGAAACGACCAGGTCAGTATCTTGTAAAAGTTCACCGTTTACGCCGAGAACTAACGTCCGAACGTCCCCTCCTTTTGGAGGAGCAGAGAGAACTACTTTCTTCGCTCCACCCACAAGATGTTTACTTGCCAACTCTTCTGTTCTGAAGATTCCCGTTGACTCAAGAACGACTTCAACTCCGTGATCCGCCCAAGCTATTTTCTCAGGATCGCGCTCAGAAATAAACAAAATCGTCTTTCCATTTTCAAACACAATCTTGTTTCCTTCAACTTTAAACGAATGCCTCAAACGGCCATGTACACTGTCATATTTAAACAAATGAGCAAGTGTATTTATATCTGCTAAATCATTGACTACAGCAACGTCTACGGATGGATTTTCAAGAGTCATTCGTGTAAAATATCTACCGATACGACCAAAACCATTCACTCCAATAACCTTCATACTCTTTCGCTCTAAATTATTACTTCCTAAAGGTAAATCTAATTTATCGATAGAAAACATAAAAAAAGCTTCTCCCAAATCAATGGAAGAAGCTTATCTAAATATTTATTCAATTTAGTGGACCACTTGTACAAATCCTTGTTTTGTAAGAGGTTCACCATTATCTAAAACGGCTTTGATGATGTAGAAGTAAGTTGCCTCTTCTACCAAGCCTCCGCCCTTGTTAGTTCCATCCCATTGTTCAACAGGATCGTTAGATTCGTATACTACGTTCCCCCATCTGTTGGTGATCACGCAGTTGAATTCAGAAATTCCTTGCTGCTGAACAAACCACGTATTGTTTCCAGAAGTGGAAGAAAGTGATATAATATTAGGGACGTCAATATCACACAATTTGTTGTCCAGCGTAGATGAGGCTGTCCATGAGTGACAAATATTCGAACCAGTTATGCTATATGTACCAGGTTCTGAAATGGTAATTGAAAGTCCTGTTTCACCGGTATCCCAAACAAAATTTGTCCCAGCTCCGTTTTCGAATGCTAACAAGTCAATTTCTGTACCGTAACACACCGTTGTATCTGGAAGCGCCACAAAAACATATGATGGAAACTCGATATCAGCACTCACCGCCATGTTACATACGTTGTCAGTAAAAGTAAGAGTATAAGTCCCAGGCACAAAAATATTGATGTACGGATTGAGTGCTGAACTATCATCAAAATGCACGGTTGTATCAGAAGCTGTCCAAATCCCGCCTCCATAGGCTTGAGTTCCTGTAACGAGCATTCCATAATTACAAGCCAATGTATCTCCAAAAATCGAAGGAGGCGTAATAAATTCGATTGAAGCTGTAGCCGTATTTCCACAAGCTTCATCTGTAAAAGTTAGGTTATAGACCCCACTCGTCGAGGCAGTCACCATTGGATCCAATGTATTCGCTGATGGACTGAACGACAGATTTCCAGTTGGTTCAGACCACGTACCATTCATTGGGAATACAGATGTCCCAGAGACCTGATAACTCATCTGACACAAAGAGGTATCAGAGAAAATTGTAGGTAATTCTACAAAAGTGAGTGTTGCCGTATCACCAGTATTACAATTGTCAATATAACTTACATCGTAGGTTCCGGGAGTCAAGGCGGTGAGTAATGGGTTCACGTCCGTATTACTTGAAAAAGTTAGTTGAGGAGAGGACGAGTACCAACTTCCTACTGGATTCGCTAAACCTGTCACTTGGTAGGTATCTATTCCAGTACATAAAGTATCACTAGCGAATATAGAAGACGATGCAGCTTCTACCACAGTAAAGGTCGTATCTGACTGACAATATCCTAAAGAGTCCCAAATTGAGACATTGTAAGTCCCTGCTCCAAATGAATTACTGAAGAGTGTATCTTGAGCAAGATTTGGTACCCCCCAAGTAATTGAGTCCAAATTCAATGAATCTGGCACGAACAAATCGGCATTTAATCCTGGACATACATTTAAATTTCCTTGAAGGTCAAAGACTGGTGCGTTCGCAATTCCGAATAACTGCTCCACTCGTTTGTAACATCCATTAATACTAACTGTTACTCCATGTGTTCCATATTGACTAATGTAGTTGGTTGAAGAAGTCTCAAAATCATCCCAAAGGTAGGTGTCATAAGGACCGTTCAACACACTCACGAGTACGCTATCACATCCCTCAGTGGGTGTCATAATGGGATCTATCGGAACTTGTGAATCTTCAATGACGATAACAAAAGTCGTGGTTGTTACACCAGGAGTTGGTAAGAAGTCGTCTGTTGCCGTTACGGTTATATTGTATGTTCCTGCTGACGCAGCGTCTCCAATAATCCTGAGAATGAGTTCAGCAGTATTACCTGAAGTGTTACTAATTTCTTGCAGTGTCGTTAACCCTCCATTATTGAAGGTTATACTGGTGGTTTGGGAAACCTCAGGAGAGAGGAAATTTAAAGATATGTCGGCAGTATCGCCATAACTACAAACTTTAAAGGTATCACAAGATGATATCCCTTCTGGAATTGGAGGGATATTACTCGAGTTACAAGCATCAAAGTAGAAACTTTTGTTGTCGAGCCAGCTAATTCCGTCTGGATTACCCAATGCCCCATCAAAATCAACTCCTGCATGATCAAACTGAGAAATCAAGAAATAACCAATGTTATCTCCTTTATTCGCTCCACATGTAGCTGGAATTCCTCCGAAACCGTTTACCCGTTGCGAAGCGGAACCGGTTGTCCATTGCATATCTTGATAACAAAAAGCTACGTTACCAGAACTTACTACTGGATTCGCACCGTCCGTTATGATCAACTGGAATGTATTCAATTTGTCTCCTTGCTGATTGTAATAACCAACATCTTCCCAATTGATGTAAACCGCTGTAGGCGTCACTTTGTATAACACTTGCCCATTTCCTGAACGCGTATCTACATCAGCCCAAAAAGGAGCAAGGATTTGATTTCCCGCTGAAGGGAATGCTGTTGATGAAAAAGCAGACAAAATATTGGTAAACGTCACATTACCATTGTTGTTAATGTACAACGAATTGTATTGTTGCCCATAAAAACAAAAGTTGAATGGAATGTTTATTAACGCACTTGACCCATCATCATTCGGCTGCATAGCCAATGTGTAAGAAGCATCAGGCTGCACGTAGCAATCACATGCCGAGCGATTTCCTGACGATACAGGCGGTGGAGAAAAAACCGGTGTAAATCCTGTTGGATCGAATAAAGACAAATCAGTGGACAAGCTCACTCCGTTAAGTTGATTATTCTCCTTCAAGGTTTGGTACTGAGGTGAACCAACCACTACTTGGGAGCTAGCACCAAGTGGTAGTAATAATAGTAAAGCGGTAACAATTATCGGGCTTAAATATCTCATTTCTTAAAAATTATAAACGTGATGACTAGATACTTTGCAGTCACTATAGTAATGACAAACATTGAGCGTAAATAGTTGCATCTCTTCAAAGCATTAAATTTAGGCTCGACAAATTTACAAATTAAACGTTATAAATCTAACATAACCAGTGGGTATTATCAGGGCAAACTCACACTTTAACTCCAAGTACCTTTAGTAAATATTCCTCATCCCATCC
>CAJQOB010000299.1 GCA_905479845.1 uncultured Flavobacteriales bacterium | reverse complement strand
CTTACTTGCAGGACCATTCCGAGACAAAATGAATGCCTCAACGATGTTAGCGCAATCAAAAAATGTTATGCAAGCTGAGATTGATGCTGCGTGCGAGTTGATTGATTTCTTTAGGTTCAACGTTCAGTACATGACGGAAATTTACCGTCAACAACCAGAATCTCTTCCTGGAATGTGGAATAGATTAGAATACCGTCCATTGGAAGGATTTATCTTCGCGATTACTCCGTTTAACTTTACTTCGATTTGTGCAAACTTGTGTGCGGCTCCAGCAATGATGGGAAACGTTGTTGTATGGAAACCAGCAGAATCACAAATGTACTCTGCCCAAGTGATCATGGAGTTGTTTGCTGAAGCTGGGGTCCCTGACGGAGTCATCAATATGATTTCCGTAGACGGACCAGTTGCTGGAGATGTTGTTTTTAAACACAGAGATTTCGCTGGACTTCACTTCACAGGATCTACTGGTGTTTTCCGTCATCTTTGGAAAGAGATTGGTGCGAATATTGCCGACTACCGAAGCTATCCACGAATTGTGGGTGAAACAGGAGGTAAAGACTTCATCATGGTTCACAAATCAGCGAATGCATTGCAAGTTGCAACAGCATGTACCCGAGGGTCATTTGAATTCCAAGGACAAAAATGTTCAGCTGCATCAAGAGCCTACATCCCTTCTAACCTTTGGGGAGATGTTAAGCAAGAGATCGTTCGTCAGGTTTCTGAATTCAAAATGGGAACGCCTGAAGATTCTTCAAACTTTATCAATGCGGTTATTGACGAGAAAGCATTTGATAAGATTGCAGGATACATTGATTACATCAAGGAACAATCTGATTCAGAAATCATTGTTGGAGGTAACTACGACAAGTCTGTAGGATATTTCATTGAGCCGACTGTTGTAGTAACTTCAAATCCTAAGTTCAGAACAATGTGCGAAGAAATCTTTGGACCTGTTCTTACGATTTACGTTTATGATGAAAATGACTTCGAAGCAACTTTAGAATTGGTTGACAGCACATCAGATTACGCCTTGACTGGTTCAATTATTGCCACGGATAGATACGCAGTCAATCTTGCTGTCAAGAAATTAGAAAATGCAGCAGGAAACTTCTACATCAATGATAAACCAACAGGAGCAGTTGTTGGTCAACAACCATTCGGTGGAGCACGTGGTTCAGGAACGAACGACAAAGCAGGAGCTCCAATGAACTTATTACGTTGGACTTCAGCTCGTACAATTAAAGAAACGTTTGTACCTGCATCAGATTACAAGTACCCATTCTTAGGTTAAGAAACCTAAATTACCTGTATAAGAAAAGGCACACTTACTTCAAGTGTGCCTTTTTACTTTTCCCCCTTCCTAATTAAGAAGGGATATTTCTCAATGTCTTTTACAATTCTTTAAAAGAACTTGCCATTTCCTTCACCTCATCAGTATAAGAATCCTTACGATCCATCAGCGTCCAAGCGCTAATCATGTAATAATTCTCTCTCCCCTCAACGTAAGTGAAATAATACGTGATGTCTTGAGCAATATCTGAAACTGTTGCGTCAATCATTGTTGAATAAGCCTTTCTTCCATTGATCATTTCACTTTTCAAATCAGTTTGATTGATCACCGAAATTCCACTCTCCGTTAAATAACTCAAACGCGTATCAACGTAGTTCTCTAATTTAGACTTAGAATCGTCGTAAACACCATAATCCGTCATAAACACCATGATTTCGTCATTCTTCTCGTCTAAAACCGTTACATACTTTTCTTTAAAAGGATTGTTATACTGCAACGAAGCATCTTCCTGAAGTTGAGTCGTGACCGTCATAAATTTTGGAACTTTCATCGAGTATAACCCCTCAATTTCAACCACATCGTACTCTACGGATGGTTTTATTAATTCCTCAAGTGAACTTCTAGTATCATCAGCAGAGCCAGAAAAACATGAAGTTACAGCAACGCTTATGGTCAAAACGCTAAATACGTACACGATTTTTTTCATAGTAGATTAATTTGTTCTCTAAAAATAACAATTAGTCTCGAATACATTCAGAGACTCAAAAAACAAATTAAAAACTATTTCAGGCATTTAAAATAATCGAACGGCTCCATACAATCTTGGCATTGGTAATGGGCTTTACAAGCAGTACTACCGAATTGACTCACCATTTTCGTATGCTTTGAATCACACTTTGGGCAAGGAACAGTTGGAGGCTCTGCAAAGAGTACACTTTTATCAACCTCATCAACTGGAGGGGCTATTCCGTACTCTTTAAGTTTGCGCTTTCCATTCTCAGACAACCAATCAGTGGTCCAAGCAGGAGAAAGGACGAGATCGACGCTCACGTTTTGAACATCATTCTCAGCCAGTTTTTCAAGAATATCATCCTCTATTCTTTTCATGGCTGGACAACCTGAATAAGTCGGAGTGATCGTTATCTTCCAGGAATCATCTACCATCTCGATGTCCCGAACAACACCGAGATCAACAATTGTAAGAACAGGCACTTCAGGATCGAAGACCTCCTCCATCAATTCCCATATGCGCTCTTTATTTACCATTCCATTCCGGGGTATGCGCGCTGCATGTATTGTAATTCTGCCAAGATATAACCAAGATGTTCCGAGTGAAGTCCTCTTCTACCTCCATCGTGTTGCCATCCATTATCAGGGATGGATAAAGTAGCTTGCTCCAACACTTTTTCTACCACCTCACTCCAAGATGCTTTCAGTTCCTCAGAAGAAAAAATAACTCCTTTTCCTCTCAAGTCTTCATCAACTTCATTTTCGAAGAATAATTCATCGGTATATCTCCACAAATCGTTCAGTGCATTTTGCACGCGGTTGTGAGATTCTTCCGTTCCATCACCAAGACGAATTACCCATTCCGCAGAATGTTTCAGGTGATACTTCGTTTCTTTTAATGATTTTTCAGCAATCGCCGCAAGTTGTGCGTCAGAAGATTTCGTCAACTGCTCAAAGAGCGGCTTTCGATAAGCATCGAACAAGAATTGACGCATCATTGTTACACCAAAATCTTCATTTGGCTGTTCGACAAGAAGTGCATTTCTATACTCACGCTCGAATCGAAGAAAAGCAATATCATCCTCTGACCGACCTCTCCCTTCAACTTCTCCAGCATATTTCAATATCGATGTTGCCTGTCCAACCAAATCCAAAGCAATATTGGTCATCGCAATATCTTCCTCTAGAATAGGTCCGTGACCACACCATTCTGAAAGACGGTGTCCCAAAATCAAACTATCGTCGCCAAGGCGAACTAAATACTCAAACAATGTGTTCATAATTTATTGCTTACATGTGTTCAATTCCGTCTGGAACATCATAAAACGTAGGGTGACGATATACCTTCGAATGAGCTGGTTCAAATAATGCATCAGCATCGGTTGGATGAGAAGCGTGAATATTACTTGACTCGATAACCCATATACTAATACCTTCCGATCGACGCGTATACACATCGCGAGCGTTTTCAACCGCCATTTCAGCATCCGCAGCACGTAAACTACCAACATGTTTATGGTTCAATCCTTGTTTACTTCTGATAAACACCTCCCAAAGAGGCCATTCTTTATTCGCCATTATTTGTTCTTTTAGATTAGGATGCTTTTTTCATTTTTTGCTTTGCAGCATAGGCATTTGCTGCTTCACGCACCCACTCACCATTTTCTTTTGCTTTTCTTCGAGTTTCAACTCGTTCCTTGTTACAAGGTCCATTACCTTTTACCACATTCCAAAACTCGTCCCAATCAATTTCACCGAAATCATATCCCCCTTTTTCTTCATTCCATTTTAAATCTGGATCGGGAACAGTCAAACCAATTAGTTCAGCTTGAGGAACAGTAATATCAATCATCTGTTGGCGCAATTCATCGTTAGTATTTCGCTTAATTTTCCAAGCCATCGATTGAGCAGTATGTTTTGAGTCAGCATCGGGTGGTCCGAACATCATTAATGCTGGCCACCAAAAACGGTTCAATGCATCTTGTGCCATCGCCTTTTGCTCTTCTGTTCCATTGGCAAGCGTAGTCATGATTTCATACCCTTGACGCTGGTGGAAAGATTCTTCCTTACAAACACGAACCATTGCTCTAGCATACGGTCC
>CAJQOB010000298.1 GCA_905479845.1 uncultured Flavobacteriales bacterium | reverse complement strand
TTCAACCCAACACTGGCTGTATCCAGCATCACTTTGGATGGTACGAACCCAGCTTTGGTTCACATTGTACCTTCTGCATCTTTGGCGAATGGTCAAAATTATGATGTTACGACAACTGGAATTGCAGACGTGGCGCTAAACATGTCAGGTGCTCAAACGGAAAGTTTTGCTTTTCTCATTGCGGAAACACCTGTTCCTGGGGATGTCGTTATCAATGAAGTGATGTTCGATGAAACCCCAGCTGTAGGTTTACCTTTAACGGAATACGTAGAGATTTACAATCGAAGCAATAAGATTTTTAATGTGCTAGATTGGAAATTAGGAGACGCTTCCACAAACGGAACACTAACTTCCGAATGGTTGTTGCCCGATTCGTACATGATTCTCACAAAAACAACTAGTGTTGATTCGTTCACAGTCGCTACAGGAGTAACAAGTTTCCCAAGTTTGAATAATACGGGAGATAATTTAATCATTCGTTCTGATTTAGGAGTAACACTTGATAGCATCACCTACGAAGATGATTGGTGGAACAACTCTTCCATCACAGGAGGGATTTCAATAGAAAGAATCAACCCAGACGATCCATGCTCTGATGTAAGTGATTGGACGGCTAGCACGGCCGCTGCGGGAGGAACCCCTGGTGCTCAAAACTCTGTGTATGATCCAACACCAGATACGAGTGATCCAGAATTGGATTTCTTGTTAGCACTCGATCCAAATTACTTGGAGATCCACTACAATGAAGGAATGGATTCAACTTCATTAGCGAATGCGACCTTTTCCATTACGCCTGCATTGACGTTGAATCAAAACTACGTGCTTTCTGATCCAACTTCGATGCACATTTTGGAGTTTGTAGAAAACTTAGCGGGTTCTCAAACATATACGATCGAGATTCAGAATGTTGGTGATTGCTGGATGAACACGACAACACTCATTGGTGAATTTGCTCTTCCTGAAATTGCGGTAGAAGGAGATTTAGTAATCAACGAGGTATTGGCAGATCCTGTTTCAGGGGGAAAAGACTGGGTCGAGATTTACAACAGCTCCGAAAAACTAATTGACCTGTTCAACTTCCAAATAGCGAACTACGATGATGACACGATTGCTAACTTCAAGCAAATAGATGAACATATTTTGATTGGAGCGGACGAGTACGTTGTACTTGGTGAGGACATCGCACAAATTGCTCAATACTATACATCGGTGGTTCCTGATAACCTGTACGAAATGGACTTACCAACCTACAGCAACGATTCGGGAACGGTATACTTGATTTATAACAACATCGTATTAGATAGGGTTGCATACAGCGACGATTGGCACTTCCGATTGTTAGACAATACGGATGGAGTAACGCTCGAAAGAATTGATCCGAATGAAGGTTCGAGTAACGGAAACAACTGGCACTCGGCTGCAGAAACTGCAGGATTCGGAACACCAGGGATGGTTAATTCGCAGTTTTACCCAGCAATAGCTAATGGCGATTTCAACTACACAAATGATATAGTTTCACCAGACAGTGATGGATACCAAGATGTCCTCCAAATCAACTTTATGATGGTGGAAGAGGGCTACGTCGGTCATTTCACAGTATATGATGATCGTGGACGATTAATTTCACGCGTAGTGGAATCTGAATTGCTAGGATCAGCAGGAACTTTCAGTTGGGATGGAGTCAAAGATGACGGAACAAAAGCATCAATTGGTACATACGTTGGTGTCTTTGAAGCATTTCAAGTAGACGGAGGTGTAGTATTCGCCAAACGTATTCCTTTCGTTGTTGCAGGGAAAATCTAGTTACGGAATATATACTAACGTTTTCTTTTACCACAAAGCCACAAGGCACACAAAGCAGGGGTTTCATTTTTACTACAGAAGCATAATACGCCCTTGTGCCAGCGGAGCTGGTCTGTGCCTTTGTGGTCAAAACATGCCTCAATCATCTAAACCACACGTCCAAAATCAAACCAAATAGCCCTTCCAACAACATCAAAAATTCAAGAAACGAACGCACTAACTTACCACACCGAAACCTACTCCATATCAAGACATAAATTGAAACCTTTTCACCTAGCTGCGTTGTACCATATATCACCAATACTTAATCTCTATGAGAAATCTCCTTATTTCATTGGTGTGTGCAACAGCATTCACCACTAGTTATGCTCAACAATACACCACCGCTATCGGAATCCGAGGCGACTGGTCAAACCTTGATGTGGCATACGCAGACTTCAATTTAAAACACTTCATAAATGGTACATCGAACGCCTTCGAAACAACTTTGGGTTTCGGACGCCGACATGTTTGGGTGCAAGGAATGTACATCCGAAACTACCCAATAACCGGAGGTTTTGAATGGTATTGGGGAGCAGGAGGTGATCTTGGCTATTGGAGCCAGAATTACGCCTACCGTGCAGACGGAAAAGAGAGCGCAGGTATATGGACGGGCTTTGATGCAAATATTGGGATCGAGTATACCTTCCCCGAATTTCCAGTTAATGTGTCCTTTGATGCTGGACCAACTCTTCGAATGTATCCTTATGTTGAGGTTGGACCGTTGGTCGGGTTTTCAATACGATACGCCTTCCGTCAGAAATAAACATTGATTCTTTTCAGGATTATTCTTGTAAAGTGATCATTTTCGAAAAAGCTCATGTACTTTTATACTAAGCGATGAGTATGAAAAGTTCACTGTCTCCAAATTCAACAGGATGGATTTCCAAATACTTCGATTTAATCGATAAGGGAGAGTTATGGATTCACATTCGGAAATTTGATGAAATCAATGACCGAAAGCACATTCATTTGAAGTGTATGCGCAGTGGAATTGTATTTGGATTACCAACTCGCGCCATTTTTGGTCATCGATTAAACACGAAGAATTGGACAACGGAGGAAAAGCTAAAGGTACTTCTCATGGAGGCACTTCTTTTCGTTCACTTGAAGACAGGAGGAAAGGTCGATAAACATGAATTCCTCGCTCGATTGATACAGTTTTATGGTGATCACAATGCCAAGTCCCTTTCGCAAACATTGTTGTTTTTCAAAAAGGAGGATAGTGTTGAAGAGAAAATTGAAAAAATTCTAGCGAAACGTGTAGACATCAAATTCAACTTACTGGATAACAAATGGTGGGTGAATAGTCTCAACAACACCTTCGTCTACCTCGATGTTATTTTGTTCTATGATCACTGCATGAACATCGCCGAAAATCCCCTACACGAGTATAGTGAATTTGCTCAGGAAGCATTAACTGCCATTACCCTTGCGACCTATGCCGATGGAGAAATTTCGGGAGTGGAACGCGATTTATTCAATGTGTTTTTGGCATCGGCAAATCTTTCAGATGAACTCAGAGAACTAGCCAAAGATAGGTTTGAACGTGGTGCAACCCTAAATGACTTTAGTGATAAGATCAAGGACCGATGGCTCGTAAAACGTTTCCTTACTGACATCTCCTTACTCACGATGTTCTCAAACTACGAAATTGGGCTAGAGGAAATGGAATACGCTGAAGAGCTCAGAGAGTTCATGGATATTCCAAAAGATGAAATGGACGAAACCGTGATGTTCATTGAAAGTTTCATCATTGCGAACAGGGAAAAATCGAAGGTTTTGGACGACTCCGCCTCGCTTGAAAAGGTATACGGTAGTTTCACCAACCGCTGGAAGAAAATCTTAGGGCGAAACAAAGAGAAGTTAGCAACAGAATTATCGGAAAGCAAAGAACTCGTGCAGTTGATGAAAAAGTCAATGAGTGAAGACTTATCTCCTGAAGAGAAAGAAAAAGTGAAGGAGCAGCTCAAAGACATTCTAAAGTCCATGCCTGCTTTTGCCGTATTCATGATTCCCGGTGGTGCATTTCTAATGCCTATGATGATGAAAATCATTCCAGACCTCTTACCCTCGGCTTTCAAAGACAATGAAATTGAGGAATAAACGTTAATTTGTCAATCAATTCAATCCTATGAAACAGTTTTTATTCTCGCTCCTTACCATCGCTTTTGTTGGAAGTTCAATAGCACAAACTACGTATGAGAGTCCACACGTGAAGGAGGGGAAAACGATTCAATTTACTATTCCCGAAGGATACTTTTTTGTTGATGAATCAGATGTAGCTGGAGACGCGATGTACGTAAAAAAGGAGGGAATGGACTACAGAGATGTGGACCCTACGGAAATCGATATGGGGATTCTCATGATAATGCATGAGCCTAATGATGAAACCTTACAGCTTCAAGACTACCTGAATGATTTGGAAAGCGCTTTGTTGGAGGAAAATAAGGGCCTGTCTATAGTGGAAGAGCCTAAAATTGTTTCGTTTAATGGGAGAGAGGTTTTACATGGAGGCTTTAAAGGAGAAATGGAAGAGGAGAAAGTGGATGGACTGTACTTTAGCTCGATACGTTTTGGTGACTACCACATTTTCGTTTCTTATTTTGCGGCAGGAGGAGTTAAAGACCTGTTGCCATATGATGAGTTCATAAAAATCATAGCTTCTTGGAAAGCGGTTGATACAGATAAGGAAGACGGGATTGAAGCCCTTATGAATGAAGATTATTCTACTTACGCCGAGGAAGATTATTCCATTCATTTCCCAAACGACTTATTCGAAACAGAAATATCGTATTACGATATCTTGCCTGATTTTGGTGGAGAATGGAATGACGCGATTGATCAAAGTGGTCACCTACTTTCGACGTTTAGCTATAAAGAGAACAATGGGTTTATCAAGGTTTTCTCTGGAGGGTTGGCCTCGAACTATCCTTCGGAAGAACAAATGGCTGATGCGATTGAACGCGTGACGGAATGGTCTGGGTCAATGAGCATTGAGT
>CAJQOB010000297.1 GCA_905479845.1 uncultured Flavobacteriales bacterium | reverse complement strand
CTGAAAAGCAAGGAGTCAAAGGAAAAAGACTCAAAGCTGGATGGGATGAGGAATATTTACTAAAGGTACTTGGAGTAAAAGTGTGAGTTTGCCCTGTGCCTTTATCATTGCTGAATTAATGTGTGACAATTAAACTTGGTTAACTATAGAATCTTAATTACTTAGTAGCACTTTATGTTGGGGTTATTAGGTTTTAAAGATTGGATTTTAGGTACCTTAATAACTATTGTTTGTCTTCTTCAATTCATATCCAAGTTCGAAAGATTTAAATTCGATTATAAATTGGGTATTGATCGATTTTCGGTTATAGTATAATTTTCCACCCATTTTGGTAACGGATTTAGAGCTTATACTAAGACCAAGTCCGGTTCCACTGCCTGGTTCTTTTGTAGTGAAAAAAGGTTGTAGTATCCGAGTTGAGATTCCATCTGGTATTCCTTTTCCGCTATCAGTAAAGCAAATTTTAAGAATCTTACCGTCTGTTTTGGTCTCTATCTTAATCCATTTATCGGATAAATCTTTTAAAGCATCTATGGAGTTGGTTAAAAGATTCATGAAAACTTGCCCAAGTGCAACTTCATTGCACAGTAACGTCAATTCGGGAGGTACATCAATGATGATCTTAATGTTTTCATTTTCGCATCTTTTACCACTTAATTTCAATGCTATGCCAATGGTTTTTAATAATGAAATATACTCTAGGTGCTCAAAATCTGCTTTGGAGGAAAATGATTTTAGATTTCTGATCAATTCAGACGTGAAGAGGCAAGTTTTATTGATGGTATCAATTGTTTGATAGATGCGTGTTTTACTATTATCCGGTATGCTGAGCTGCAAAACTTGCAGTTGAAGTAATTGTGATTTTGCCAGAATTACTGCCAGAGGATTATTCACTTCATGCGCTATGCCTGCTGCAAACTCTCCAACTACAGAGAGTCGTTTCGCTTCCTCAAGGTCGAGTTGGGTCTGTTTGATAGAGGTAATGTCGACACCATATCCGATAACAAACCTTACTTCGTTGTTTTCGTCGTAAATAGGAACCATATGCCTTAAATGGTATTGTTCTCCTTGTTTTCCTGGAACTTTTTCCTCTAAAGTTCCAGGTCCATTATTAATTGCTTCATTGAAAATGGAACGCCTAGATTCGGCAATTGAAATGGGTTTGTTAAATTTTCTGCAATAATCAAAATCATCCTTCCCGATTATCCACTCGCGTATCATATCGTCTTTTACTGCATTTTTATTCACGAAAAGATACTTGTGATTTGGATCAAAAACAGCAATATCTGCTGGTATCGCATTGAGTATTTCGCGATAAGATAAGTTGCCAAGTAATGCTTCCTCTTTTTTATTCATTTTTGACGTGATTAAATAATTAGTCAATGTTGGATATTCAGTATTCTCTGATCACCTTTTCTTTGAATCGTTATTACACCTTTCTTATATGTAACATGGTCAATTCCTCTTTTGAACCGGATAAAAGATAGTTCTTATTAATTTCGTATTCTTCCTTTATCGCAAAAGAATCATCGACTTCAGCAACATCAAAGAGAATTGAAATTTCAGTTTGAAGACTTTCTAGTCCAATACCTTAAGTTGCTTATGAGCGAACTTGCGCTTTTCTTTTTGCCATTGCTGGTCGATTTAAAGGTTAATTTAAGTATTAAGCCTTAACCACTAAGCAGTTAACCTTTTGCGGACGTCAAACAGGTGGCGCTCACAATTATAATGTAGTATCAAATTAAAGTCCTAGCAACACTTCTGCTGGATCTTTCGCTCCGAAAATCATTTTCTCAGGATTCTCTAGCATCTCTTTTACTTTCACCAAGAAGCTAACAGATTCTTTTCCGTCGATGATTCTGTGGTCGTAAGATAGAGCCAAATACATGATTGGTCGAATTACCACTTCTCCATTAACTGCAACTGGACGTTGTACGATGTTGTGCATTCCCAGAATTGCCGCTTGTGGAGGGTTAATGATTGGAGTCGACAACATCGATCCGAATACACCTCCATTCGTGATAGTGAACGTTCCACCAGTCATTTCATCTGGAGTGATTTTTCCGTCACGTGCTTTAATTGCCAAGCGCTTAATCTCACGCTCGATTTCAGCCAATGACATTTGTTCTGCATTACGAATTACAGGAACCATCAATCCTTTCGGAGATGAAACCGCAATTCCGATATCTGCATAGTCGTGGAATACCAATTCGTTTCCATCGATTTGAGCGTTCACCGCTGGGTATAAGTTCAATGCTTCTGTCACCGCTTTCGTGAAGAAAGACATGAATCCTAAGTTCACCTCATGGTGCTCTGCAAAGGCTTTCTTGTATTTCGTTCGCATGTCCATGATTGGCTTCATATCAACTTCGTTGAAAGTCGTCAACATGGCTGTTTCGTTCTTCACAGAGACTAATCGTTCGGCAATCTTACGACGCAACATGCGCATTTTTTCACGGTTTTGATCACGTGTTCCTCCCCAACCTTGCGCTGCATTCGCTGAGAATCCTCCAGCCATTGCTGCAACAACATCTTGTTTGGTGATGCGACCGTCTTTTCCAGTACCGCTTATTTGATTTGAAGAAATTCCATTCTCTGCCATGATTTTGGCCGCCGCAATGGATGGTGTTCCGCTAGCATATGTTTCTTTCGATGCTGATTTCTTTACAGGATCAGGACTAGGCGAAGCTTTCTTCTCTTCAGCTTTATATTCCGCTTTTGGCTCGGCTGCCACAGGTGCAGGAACGCTTTCTTCAGCAGAAGACTCAAATCCTTCTGGCTTTTCAGCAGAAGTGTCGATCAAACACACAACAGCTCCAACGGCAACAGCGTCACCTTCTTCAGCTTTCAACGTGATTGTTCCACTTTCCTCAGCAGGTAATTCAAGTGTAGCCTTATCTGAATCAACCTCCGCAATGGCCTGATCTTTTTCTACATAGTCTCCATCAGATACCAACCATTGTGCGATTTCCACTTCTGAAATCGATTCTCCAGGACTTGGTACTTTCATTTCTAATACTGACATCTTCTTGTATCTTTTATTTAAAGATTGAAAAATTCTTAATTCAATGATTCAACCCAATTTATTTTTGGTTCCTGAGCCCGTCGAAGGGCAATTTCTTTTATGCTTTAACCGTCGATTTTCCGTGTTCGAATAACTCTTTGAATAATCTGTTCAATCGGCGTTTGTGCAGATCATGAGATCCTTCAGCGGCAGCAGCAGAACTTCTTCTACTCACTCCGATTAGGTTCCAATCGCGTAACTCCATTGCCATATATGCCCAAGCTCCCATGTTTGCAGGTTCTTCTTGAGCCCAAATAACTTTGTCCGTTTTGTACTTCGCTTTGATCGCTTCTAATTGCGTCAATGGAAGTGGGTATAACTGCTCCACTCTCACGAATGCCATGTTTTCTACCCCTAACTCGTTTGCCTTTTCGGTAGCCTCATAGTAGAATTTACCAGAGCAAAGAACAATCGTATCAACATTAGTGGCTTTAACATTTGGGTCGTCGATTACTTCTTGGAAGTTTCCTTTTGCCATTTCATCCAGGGATGAAGTTGCTTCAGGGTGACGTAAAATCATTTTTGGAGAGAATACAACCAATGGTTTTCTAAATTCTCGGTTGATTTGTCTTCGCAAGAGGTGGAAATGATTCGCAGGTGTGGATGTATTCACAATTTGAATATTCAAATCGGCACATTGTTGTAAGAAACGCTCCATACGACCACTTGAGTGCTCAGCTCCTTGTCCCTCATAACCATGAGGAAGCAACATGACCAATCCACTTTGAGTCATCCATTTGTCTTCACCAGCTGTAATAAACTGGTCGACCATGATTTGTGCTCCGTTGTAGAAATCTCCGAATTGAGCTTCCCATATCGTTAAGCCATTCGGGCAAGCCAATGAGTAACCGTATTCGTATCCTAAAACGCCATATTCTGATAAGAATGAGTTGTAGATTGTGAACGGTGCTTGTTTATCAGAAAGAAGATTCAATGTTACAATTTCCTCCTCCGTATCTTCTGTTTTCACAACAGCATGACGGTGAGAGAAAGTTCCACGCTCAACATCTTGTCCACTGATTCGAACTGGATGACCTTCTTCTAAAAGTGTCGCATAAGCCAACATTTCTGCCGCTCCCCAATCCAACTGATCGTTTTGAATAGCGTCTAAACGTTGTTTGAAAATCTTGGAAATCTTACGGAAATACTTCTTTCCTTCTGGAAGCGTTGAGACTTTCTTTCCTAGGTCTAATAGTGTTTTCTTTGCAACTCCAGTTTCCGGTGATTGTTCAAAATCTTCAATCTTTCCTTGACGGAAACCTTCCCACGATTTCTGTAAGAAATCATAAGCCATAGCTTTTTCTTGCTTGCGTGATTCAGTGAATTCGTCTTCTAAATATTGGTTGTACTTATCACTGAATTCTTTCGCCTCCTCTTTGGTAACATGCCCTTCAGAAATCAACTGACTCAAGTATATGTTACTTGGATTCGCATGTTTCGAAATGAGGTTGTATAAGTTTGGTTGCGTGAATTTGGGCTCATCACCTTCGTTGTGTCCGTACTTACGATAACCCAACAAATCGATGAAAACATCGCTTTGGAAATGCTGACGATAAACCATCGCCATCTCCATTACTTGAATCACTGCCTCAACGTCATCAGCATTCACATGGAATACTGGTGATAGTGTTGTTTTGGCAATATCTGTACAGTATGTTGATGATCGGCCATCCAAGTAGTTCGTTGTAAACCCAACTTGATTATTGGTCACAATGTGAATTGTACCTCCTGTTTTGTAGCCATCTAGTTGGGCCATTTGAACAGTTTCGTAAACAACTCCTTGACCTGCAATCGCGGCATCACCATGAATCAATACAGGACAGATTTTTGAGAAATCGTTATCTAAATCGTTGTCCGCCATTGCACGAGCAATACCTTCAACAACTGGGTTCACAGCTTCAAGGTGGGATGGGTTTGGAGACAATGTCAATGCCAATTCCTTCCCATTATTCGCAGTAATGTATGATGTAAATCCTTGGTGGTATTTCACATCTCCATCAAAACGCTCATCTGATTCAAATTCTTTTCCTTCGAACTCAGAGAAAATATCTTTCGGTCGTTTTTCGAAAATGTTCGTTAGTGTATTCAAACGTCCACGGTGTGCCATTCCAACTACGAAATACTCAACACCTTCAACAGCACCTTTTTGAACAAGTGCATCCATCGCAGGGATCAATGCTTCCAATCCTTCAACAGAGAAACGTTTCTGACCAACGAATTTCTTTCCTAAGAATGATTCGAAGTTCGTTGCGCGATTTAACTTTCTGAAGATATCGCGTTTCTGCTCGCGATCGTATTGTGGTCGGTTCTTTAACTCAATGTGATTTTTGAACCAAGCCACGCGGTCTGGCTCACGCATATACATGTACTCAATCCCAATAGATTGACAATATGTATCCTCAAGTTCCTTGATGGTTTCCCGAAGCGTTTGTGGGCCAGAACCAATTTCTTCACTTGCTTGAAAAACGGTGTCTAAGTCTGATTCTTCCAGACCAAAGTTCTCAATCGCCAGAGTTGGTGAGTATTTTCTTCGCTCACGTACTGGATTCGTTTTGGTGAACAAATGCCCACGCTCACGGTATCCATTAATGAGGTTAATGACTTTAAATTCCTTCTGAAAATTTTCAGGAACGGCTCCACCATCTTCGTAGTTCGTTCGGGCAAAATCAAATCCTTCAAAGAATTTCTTCCAGCCTTCGTCCACGTTTAGTGGGTCTTCGAGGTACATTTTATATAAATGATCAATCGCATTTACATCCGCGTTACCAACGTATGATATTTTGTCCATGTTCTTTGTGCACAATTATGGATTAACAAATTTATACAAATTGGACACTTAACGTTGCATTAATTTTGAAAACTTAAGATGAAAAGTGTTCAAAACTTAAAAAGTCGATGAAATGGGATCAATTCCCGTTAATGAGACAGCAGTTATAAGGTTTAGCTTGAGAATTTACTTCTCAAAAACACTTTGTACGCTTCACGTTTTATCACAACTTCCGCCAAACTCGAATAGAAATCATCAGATTGTGAAACATCGGGAAGGATAGATTCGGGGATGTCAATTTGGTAAAGCAATTGTGAAAAGGACGAAGAACTGGAAGATTGAAGTTCCTTCAAACGATTGGAAACTTCTTCAATGAGTTGATCAAGAGCCAAAGCAAAGGATTGAAAATCTGAAGGGAAGTCAATTCCAACGGTTCCGAAATCTTTGACAATTTGACTTTGCGTTTTTAGGACAAAATCATCGGATTTTAATTCTTGATTTAAGATTTCTAGATTAGTTATTAACACTTTGCTTTGTTTCAGGCATTTTTAACTGGTGTACAAAATTTAAAATTAATCAATTTACTTCCTGAAAACCGTACTATTCGGTGTCCATTTTTAGTCCTTCAATATTTTCCCTATTTCAATCGTTTCGGCTTGATTTCTTATCTCATATATGTATAAGCCCGTTATTATTTCTGACATATCAACAACAACTTTTCCAGTTTGATCGAGATTTATTGTTTTCACAGCTTTTCCGCGTATGTCATAAACATTGATTTCCAGTTTTTCCCAGTCGCCCGCGAATCGTTCGTCTACTTCGATAATAAGCGTCTCGTTAAATGGATTTGGGTAGAGTTTAACTCCATGACCAATCAATCCCTGGTTTGCACTTTTATTGGACTCCAAGCATGGGCCGCAATAATCGTCGTGATTATTTAAATGAGCATCGAGAGCATTCGGGGATATACATATTTCATGTGCATTCTGTGGATTACCGGGTGGAACATGACAGATTAGTACCTTTTTATTATCCTTCCCGCATGGGAAATTACTACAGTCTTGGAAACAGCCTTGAAATGACTCGTTGTCAATGTTATTTGTAAAGTCACATTCTAAAATTGACGTCACGGGAAAATCGACTAGAAGATCATATGGCAAATCAACTGAGTTAAAGCCGTGGTCGTTAACGACGGCATACAAATCCGCTGGCCCTGATGGAACAGTTAGAATTGTCGATTGTGTTTGACAATCTCCTGCATTTACATTTGAAGACAGTACTATTGTTTCGAGAAGATTTGCGCCTGTATTGGTAGGATTTCCTTGATAGACTGATATGGGTGTTCCAGTAGGTAATGTGTTTTCACCAATATTGCAAATTTCTAGGGTAATCTGAACCAGATCTTCAAGTTCAGTGGAACTAATACAATCAGCACTTACCACGGTTAACTCGGCATCTGGAACCTCGAATGTAGGGTTCCCATTTAAATCGATAATGGTGGATTGACTTAAGAAATTATTAAGCGGCCTGTTTCCGCTTCCCGAGGATGGCCATTCCAATTGATGAGATTGCTGAACTTGAGGTACGCTTAGATCGTCATTTATGTTAACGTTGAAATAAGCAAATTGGTTCCAAACCTTTCTTGATACAACCCAAGGAGTTGAGGCTGATTGATAAGTTCTTATTGAACCCTGACAGCTTACAACAATTTCGGAATGTCCGTCACCATTCACATCAACTACTATTGGAAATTCAGCATTTGTTGGACTATTACATGTTGGCGAAGTATAAATAATCGCACCTGTTTCACCTTTGTAGATTCGTAAGTTCGTTTCATCTCTGTACAACACCTCTGCTTTTCCATCTGCTTCAAAATCAAAAACTGTTGTGCTCGTGACTCCTGAATTATCAGTAGTAACCGCCTCCCATTTAACTGTAATTGTATTGTTTGATGTAATAAGGTCTTCAAACACAGTTAGTCTAAAATTAGAAATCACCGCAAATTCCGGTCGTCCGTCACCATCAAAATCGCTGACGTTAGCTATCCCAGTATGATCAAATCCACCATGATCGGCTAACGTGAAGTCATCAAGAACAGTAGACGTCTGAATATCCCAAATATAAAA
>CAJQOB010000296.1 GCA_905479845.1 uncultured Flavobacteriales bacterium | reverse complement strand
TTCCAGAGGAGTGGCCGATCATCGCGAAACTGTACTTGAATAGAATTGAGCAAGGAATTCCCTTGCAGGCAGATCCAACCTTTAAGTTTTGTTGGCCAGATCGTTTGAAGGGCGTAGAGCGCCTACTGGACGTACATCGTGATAAAGATTGTCCTTACAACACGTACATCTACAGGGGAATTCCCCCAGGGCCAATTTGTTTGCCGCCTTACAAGGTTGTTGATGCCGTATTGAACCCTGCTGATGTGAGTTACATTTTCCTTTGTGGAGACGGGACAGGACACCACAATTTTGCTACGACAAATGCAGAACACAATAAGAATGTCGCGGCCTATCGAATTTGGTTGAAAGAATATTTAAAGAATAAATAATGAACGATTTAAAACGTAGAACCTTCTTTAAGCTTGGTTTGGTTGGAGCGGCAATGAGTTTCATCAAGCCATCAAAAGCGGCTGAATTGATTGAGAAATCGACGGAAAATAAGTTTCGAATTGCTAGAAAAACAATCGTTATTTCTACTTGGAATCATGGTTTGGCTGCTAATGCCGAAGCATGGAAAGAAATCGATAGTAATGGAACTTCGCTTGATGCTGTAGAAAAAGGAGTGATGGTAACTGAAGCTGATTTGACCAATCGTAGTGTTGGTGTTGGAGGTCGACCTGATCGCGATGGACACGTGACATTGGATGCTTGCATCATGGATCATAAATCACGTTGTGGTGCTGTTGGTTGTTTGGAAGGTATTGCTCATCCAATTTCTGTTGCTCGTGAAGTCATGGACAGCACAAAGCATGTAATGTTGGTCGGAGAAGGAGCGCGTGAATTCGCGTTGGACTACGGCCATGGAAAAGCTAAGATGCCGATCAAAGAGGTGAAGAAGGATTGGAAGAAATGGAAGAAGGAGAACAAGGATGTTTTCAAGAAACCTGAAATCAATCATGAAAACCATGATACTATCGGAATGCTTGCTTTAGATGCTCATGGGAATCTGAGTGGGGCGTGTACAACAAGTGGCTGGGCGTACAAATTGCACGGACGTGTTGGTGATTCACCAATTATTGGCGCAGGACTCTTTGTTGATAATGAAATTGGCGCTGCTTGCGCTACAGGACTTGGAGAAGCGGTAATTCGAATTGCAGGAAGTCATACGGTTGTGGAATTGATGCGACAAGGTCATCATCCGCAACAGGCTTGCGAAATGGCTGTCGAGAGAATCATTCGAAAGCATGAAGATTTAACAGGGCTTCAAGTAGGATTTTTAGCATTGGACAAATACGGAAATCACGGAGCGTACTCTGTATATGAAGGGTTCAATTTTGCGTTGAAAACAGTAAGAAAAGAAGAAATGGTCGATGCAGGATTCGACCGTAAGTGGTAGGGAATGAAAATTTGGCTTTTAATAGTGTCTTTGGTTATGGGATTTGGAGCAAACAGTCAGGATGTCAATGTGCAATCTTCACCAATTGAATGGTCTTTTTTACATCCCATTAAGAAGTCGTGGCAAGAACTAGGGCCAAAGGGTTCTGTTCAAGAGGCATTGATTGCAACTGGAGAAATGCCTGATCCGTTCTATGGTATGAATGAGCTAAAGTTCGCTTGGTTTGAGGAGCATGTGTGGGAATTCAAATCCATTGTTTTCTTAACGGAAGAACAACTTGCTAAAGATTATCTAGAACTCGAATTTCCATCCATTGATACATATGCAAAGGTTTACATCAACGGTAAACTTATTTTGGAAACAGCGAATGCGTTTATTCCACATCGTGCTCAAGTTAAGGAGTATGCGAAAGTAGGAGTGAATGAAATTCATGTGTTTATCACACCACCAGTTCTTTATCATGAGAAAACGTATGATGAAATGGGGTACACGCTACCTGCTCCGAATGATGTTCACAAAAATGCAATCGCGCCATTAACAAGGAAGCCGCAATACCAGTTTGGGTGGGATTGGTCGTTGAGACTAAATACGATTGGTTTCAATAAAGTCGCCAAAGTTCATTCCTACGATGAAAATCGAATCATCAATTCTTCAATAAACACAGTTGGTGTAGGAGAGGATGGTACGGAAATGCAGATGTATGTTGAATTTGCTGTCAAAAAGGATGATACCGTAGTTTGGGAAAGCAATCACTTCGGGAAACAGGAAATGTTGATTAAAAATGGAGTAGGACGACGTACTTCCCAATTGATCAATCCACTTATGTGGTGGCCACGAGGACATGGAAAGCAGAATCTGTATAATGAAGAATGGACTTTCACGCATGACGAAAAGATCATCGATCAAAAGAAATTTCAATTTGGAGTAAAAACTTCTGAATTGGTCATGGAAGAAGATCAATGGGGAACGAGCTATTATTTCAAGATAAATGGCCGTAAGCTCTTTTGTAAGGGGGCAGACTACATTCCTCAGGATATTTTTCCAGCTCGTGTTGAGGATACAGCTATCGTAGAAATGGTCGAAACGATGGCTGAAAGTAATTTCAACATGGTGCGTGTTTGGGGCGGAGGATATTATCCAGATGAAATCTTCTTCGAAACGTGCGATCGCCTAGGAATTATGGTTTGGGAAGATTTTATGTTCGCTTGTGCCATGTATCCGGGAGATGATAAATTTATTGCAAATATCACCGACGAATTTCGTTATCAGGTTCCTAGAATAGCGGCTCACGCAAGTGTTGTTCAATTCAACGGAAACAACGAAGTCGAAGTCGCTTGGGGAAATTGGGGATTCCAAATTAAATACGGCCTCTTCGGTAAAAGTGCGAAGGAAATTGAAGCTTCCTACGATCGGATTTTCAAAGAAACAGCACCAAACATTGTCAAAGAATTTACTTCCATTCCTTATATCCATACTTCTCCCTTAAGCAATTGGGGAAAAATGGAACTTTACAATCACGGTTCTCAGCATTATTGGGGAGTGTGGCATGGAAAAGACCCGATTGAGGATTTCGGAAAGAAAATTGGACGATTCAACGCTGAATATGGGTTCCAGAGCTTTCCAGAATTCAATACTATCAACACCTTTTCAGAACCAAGTGATTGGGACTTGAAATCTGATGTGATGAAGCATCATCAAAAGAGCTACGTTGGAAACAACATGATTTTGAAGCATGCTAAAAAACTTTACGGAGAACCTTCAAATTTCGAGGAATTCATTTACTTCTCTCAACTTACTCAATCGAAAGCGGTGAGTATGGCAATTGCTGGACATCGGATTGATTATCCGCGTTGTGGAGGAACATTGGTTTGGCAATTGAACGATTGCTGGCAAGTATCGTCATGGTCGAGTGTTGATTATTTCGGGAATTGGAAAGCGCTTCAATATGAAATGAAAAAGGACTATGCTGATGTTTCAGTCGTAGCGAAGTACAACAACTTGGAAGATGTTGACTTCTATCTAGTTTCAGATGTTGTGGATACCTTCATGTGCGACGTTCAATGCGAAGTATACGATCTTTTTGGAAAGAAGAAAGCTACCATTGAGTTGTCTCAAAATGTGAACGGTCAGGGATCGCAGAAACTCTGTATGAAAACGGTAAAAGAAGATCTCGAAAAGATGAATGCGCATCTCGTTTTCACTTGGAAAGATGAAGACGGGAACAGTTTCTCTAGAAGTTATGATAACATCAAACTGGATAGAGAGAAAGCAGCGGAATCATCGGTTTCAATGTCATTTGATCCTAGTTCCGATAATGGAAAAGGCGTGATCACAATCGAAACAAAACGATTCCTCAAAGATTTTTGGATCAGTTCTGATAAGTTCGGAGTCAAATTCGACCGTAACTTCCAAAGTTTACTCCCAGGAACTCATACCTTCGAAATTACTTTTGAAGAAACACCTGAATTGTTAGATTTTAAGATGATGTGGTTGTAGACGAGTGGAACTAGATTACCCATTTGTACTTTCGAACCAACTCATCGACTGTAGTTTCGAATTGACGGATATCAGAGCTGACGACCTTTTTTAATAACCAACCAGCATCTTTTCCTGCGTCTGATATTGCATCAGCATCATTTTTTCCTTTGTTGATGTGTTTTTGATATAAAGCAATCATCGGGTTTCCTGTCCAGTCAAAATTTTCACCTCCCATTAGGTCTCTAATAGAAAACCATTCGTCATTTCTGTTTTTGCACCAGCAATACACAGCACCTTGAAGAAAATCTTTAATTCTTTGTTTTTCAACCGTGGAAATACCTTTAACGTCTCTTATTTCAGAGCTTGGTCTAAGACTCATTTTGATTAAGCGTTTTCTTTGATGTAATCATCAAGTGTACCTGCATCCTTCATTTTGACGTACTTCTCAATATTCTTGTCTTTTCCCAACTTCTTCCGATTGTTTTGATAGAATTCAATAACTGCGTTTACTGCTGCTTTTGTTCCTTCAGTTTTGTCTTTCGAATGGTCATTCTCCAAAGTGTAGTTTGTCCATCCTCCCAAGAAAATGATAAGCGTTTCGGGTGAAGATTTCATAAACGTAACAATGTTTTCGTTCAGCTCGATAGAAACGCTCGGGCTCCCCATAATCCATGTAATTAGGAATTTATTGACCTCATTTCGTTTCTCATCTTGTTCACCGTACGGAGTTTCCATGATCCAATCGAAGCCATTCATTACATCTTCTTCATATTGAGGGTAGTCGTCTGCCGTTTCAAATTTGTAGTCCGCTGGAACTTCGAAATCTTGTGCGTGAAGTCCGATAGTGAAAATTGATACGAATGCTGATAGAAGTAAAGTTTTCATAGTTGTAATTTTATTAATTAAGTGAATCAAATTAGTTTAAAATTGAGCCAGAGATAAATGATTTCAAGTCGTCCATACTACCATTGAAGGAATCAAAGTCATCTTGAATGTTTTCGAACATGTATTTGTCCGTTTTTTGCCATAATACCCATTTCATTCCTTTCCAAGCACCAGGCATTCTTGGTTCTGTCCCCGGATTGTAATCAGCAATCCAAAGAGGATAGTTCGCAAAGCGTGCTGCAGTCAAATAACTGTTCCCAATATTTTCATCTGTATAGATAATTGGAGTACGGCCAGTTTTTTGTTCTAACAGAAAGATGAACTTCCATAAATCTTCTATTACAGTTTCTTTATCTGATCCTGAGGCAATGCTTTCTTCTTCAAAATCTATAATCGGAGGCAAGTCAGAATCTTCCATGCCTTTGATGGCGTTCAAGAAATTATCGACTTGTGCGCTAGGATCATCATCAGATCGATAAAAATGATAAGCTCCACGAATGAAGCCCTTTTCCTTACATAATTTCCAATTGTTAGCAAAAGTAGGATCGGTGTAAGTGATTCCTTCCGTGCTTCTGCAAATGACAAAATTCAAACTGTCATTTTCCTTGGTCAATAGACTCATTTCATCCCCTTGCCATTTGGAAATATCAATTCCATAGATAATTGAAGGTTCAACAAGCTCTGTGGTATTTGAAGTGTCAGCTGTTTCTCCTGTAGTTTGAGTGTCTGCATCATTTTCACTGTCAGGTTGGTCATTTTCAGAATTCGATTCGGCTGAACAGGATGCCAATGCGATAAGCAGTAAAGCGAACGCTGGATAAAGTAGAGTTTTCATGTGACAGGTTATTTCTAGCAAATTAAGAAAATTTGTTCGTTAAATGCTCAGAAACAACTTTTCTGTGAAGTTATGAGAGGTTTGTTCAAGATGCATTATCTCCCTAAGGCAATGCATATGAGTAGTACATAAAGGAGAAACAGAAGTTAATCTTCTAGAGGTCAAAGAAACGATTAATCTTAGCGACTCGTTCTCCCATGCAATTTGGAAAGTTACAAACAACGGATTGATTGCACGATCCATTCCATTCATAATCAGATCCTCCAGAAACTAGGACGCCAATTACCTTGTGTGAATTAAGATCGAAAACGGGAGAACCTGAGTTTCCCGTAAATGCGTCCAAGGTCGTGAAGTAATGAAAAGGAGAATCGTTGGATCGAACACTCGCGTTCACAGCCACTTTTTGAGGTAATCCCATTGGGAACCCAACCATGTAAATTCGATCTCTTACATCTGATTCGTTGTTGTCAGCAATTTTTAGTACTTCTCTATTTATGGGTCGGTCCGTTGAGAATTGAATGAGATCAAGTTCGATATCCAAACGAACAGTATCCTGAACAGCGTAAACGTTTTGCTCAGGTATAAAGACGTTGTAGACACCTTTTCGGTTAATGATTTCAAAGCCGAAAACAACGGAATAATCCTGAATGTTTCTTGAGAATACATGTGCTGCTGTCATCATTGAGTTCTCCTCGACTATAAAGGCTGACCCGATTCCTACGACGGGCTGTTCTTCAAAAGCTTCGCCTGGACAAAGTTGAAATTTTTCTCCGAGAGTTGAAGTGACGTCGAGCTGATACAAAGAATCCGAAATCCGCGATAACTGTGAATTTTCAACGATCATTCCAACGGACTTAGTTGTTTTCATGATTTCATGTTGCCAATCAATCGTTGGGTTTAACGCTCTTGTTTCAATTCTACTATCGAACTGGGTTTGACCAAACAACCGTTGTTCCGATTCTTCCAACTCACTGATTGAAACAGTTTCTGCCGGGTCTACAACGATGCGTTCAGGTTCGAAAATTGGTGTTGGCTCTTGATCTGATCCCGTTTCACGCTCTTGGTCATCATCTATCACACTCATCATGAGCTCCACAGATCTGATCTGACTAGACTTCATCCATTGCATTTCGATTTGCATGTAGACCTTCTCGAGTTGCTCCCTTTCCGATGATTCAAAAGGAAGCTCCTCAATTCTCTGTTCTAAAACCATGCGTTCTTCGAATCCCTCTTGTGTTTCGCTATTCTCCAAAAACTCACTGTATTCTATAATTTCTGGATCAATTTCCACTTCCCAATAGGGGATAGCTACAGCAGAAGAATCATCCTGTGCAAAGCTGCATTGAGAATAAACAACAATAAAGGCTGAAAACAACAACTGTTTCATTACAACCTCGGTTTAGTATACAGTTTCAATAATGGAATATCAACAGTAAGACCCAATCCAAATCGCATAGATGGGAAGAAATTACCTGTTCCATCTGGTTCAATCATACGTAATTCAGGTCCATATTGAGCACCGATATTCAACGAAATTGGTGACTTTCTGAACCCAAGGCTGTAGTACAATCCAGGTGAAAACACATCCTGAAAACGAAGGTCAGTTAATAGGGTAGACGTCGTATCATCATCAAATCTGAATCGTGTGATAGCTCCAATATCAATAATAGGAAGAAAGATTCCATGAGAATATCCTTTTTCGGTTCCCCATGAAAGTGCCAATCCTACAGGAGCAGTGAAACTCGCAGTTCCAACTACATAAGAGGATTTGTTTCTCCACGTTAATTCTCCGCCACCAATTAATCCTGGATATGCGTTCAACGATACGTCAAAAATAGATTCACGCTTGATTGATGAACTTCCTGGAGGCAATGCAAATCGCTCGATAATTTCCTCAATATCCTCACCATCTTCAGCAACAGCTAAGTCATTTACGAGGTGAAGAACCTTGATCACTATCGGGTTAATTCTCCAATCAAGCTTTTCAGGAAGAAGAAGAGTGTAGTCACGAAGCCAAGTGATTAATTCGTCATGAACCTTTTTCATGTCAGACTTCTTGTACTTTCTATCTTTTTGCTTCGTAAGGACGTAAAAATCGAATGCTGCCTTGTAATATTTCTCAACGATTTTTGCAAAATTCGTAGCCTCATCAGAAGTGAAAAGTGGTTTATCACCAATCTTGATTTTCGGCATTTCCGTTTGAATCTTCTCCTTAAGTGACGCAATTCCAATTCCACTGTAGTATGAAATAATCAAGTTTTTGAAATCTGTACTCTCAAGTAGGTTCTTAATCTTAGCTCGATCTACATCGCTTGGTAGCGTCCAATCTGGTCCAAGGGAAATATCGACAAGTTGAGTTCTAAGTAGATCAAGATTCGATTTAATACCACTAATCAGATTTTCTGCTTCTCCAAATACGATAATCTGATTGTAATTTCGAAGAATTTCGGCCGCTGCAACCTTGATATCATCTGAGACTTTAACCTTTGGCTTCTTGTAAGCTGCATTTAGGAATTTAACTAGAGAGTACCAGTTTGTACTTCCCTCCATACCCGCTAATTTTGCAATTTCATCTACAAGGTCTTGTACCTCTATGAAAATAGAAGATTCATTGTACGGTTGAGCTACCTGTCCTGAAACTTCAATCAGTTTTAAAACACCAAGAGCGTATTTTTTATCCACGATATCCATCCATGCATCATTACAAGTGCTAGCAATACCAAGGAACGACTCTGTTTTCTCAACGAGATTCAAGCGATAGTAAATGAATTCATCTCCTCTAGTGGCAATTTTTTGTTCTTGAGCCAAGGTTTTGTTCTCTTGAGAAACCGTAAATACTTTCGAGAAGAGGTCAGCTTTCGAGAAGAGGTAGTTGATGGTTGTGTCACAGGCATAAGCCGCGTGCTCTGTCATTTCCAACAGGCCATCAATGAAGTTATGAACGATTGCTGGTTCTACCTTTTCACCGAGCTTATTTAGACGTCTGATTTCGGTTGCTTGAGCATAAACGGTTTCTCCTTTTTGTCCAAGTTCAAGAATAATTTCTTTGAAGAATTTGAAATCATCTTTCACGTCGTACATGT
>CAJQOB010000295.1 GCA_905479845.1 uncultured Flavobacteriales bacterium | reverse complement strand
TTTGAATTTAAGAAGAAATGATAATCGGAATTTGTGGTGGAAGTGGGTCAGGAAAGACAACTTTGTTAAATCGACTTTACACGGAATATAAAGATCTTCGGCCAAGTGTGTTTTCAATGGACAACTATTATCGTCCAATTGAACATCAACACATTGATGAAAATGGCGAAGTGAATTTCGATCTTCCAACTGCACTTGACGAGGAAAGACTGGTGAATGATCTTCAGAAATTAGTTAGGGGTGAAGAAATTGTTGTGAAAGAATATCACTTCAATTCACCTCCAGACAAACATGTTTTAATCACCATTAAGCCTTCTGATATTTTAATTGTGGAAGGGTTATTCCTTTTTCATTATCCAAAGGTTCGTGAACTCCTCGAGTTTTCAGTTTTCATTCAGGTAGATCAGAAAATTCAGCTCGATCGTCGTTTGTATCGTGACCAAGAAACGCGCGGGTATTCTCGCGAAGCGATTCTTTACCAGTGGGAAAATCATGTTCTCCCATGCTTCGACAATTATTTGTTACCTTACCAAGAAGGTGCTGATTTCTTGTTCAGAAATGACTCTAATGCGGATGAAGACTTCAATGCTCTGACGAAAGAAATCTCGCTCCGATTGGCAGAGCAAAAAGTATGAACATGAGTGTATGATAAAAAGCCTCCTAAAAAAATATTATATCCTAATCGCTGCGGTTGTTTGCTCAATCACATTTGGGATTTATTTTTTTACGGTTCATTCTCACGGAAATTCAGAAAAGGCTGTTCAATCCTTCGAGCAGAGTTTCCACACCAAGCAAGATTTACTCGATAGCGAACTTGATTTTTTCAAGAAGTCAATTGAATACAAAAGTATTGATGACGTCTGGCAGCAGCTAGAAGGTAGTACTTCCATGAATTTTCATGTCTACCGAAATGATTCTTTGATCTATTGGAACACCAACCAATTACCGATTCTTCGCTTCGCGGAAATTCACTTTCCCTCGAATGGAATTTTACACCTTCAAAATGGGTGGTACTGTGCAAAAACGATGGAGGTTGGTGATTACGTCGTTTGTGGGTCCTTTCTTATTAAACAAGACTACTCCTACGAAAATCGAGAGTTAATCAATGCCTTCTCAGCGGATTTGGAACTTCCATTTTTAGCTTCTTTGAGTGCAGAGGAAGAACAAGGTTCTCAAATTAAAATGAACGATGGTTCTTTTGCTTTTTCTATTATTCCAGATGAAGTCCAGACCATCACGCGTTGGGAATCTGTTGTGCTTTTTATTCTTTTGATGGGTGCGATTGCTCTCTGGATCTTCTTGCTCACAAAAGTGACTAAACAACTGCCAATAAAAATTCGTTTTGTAGTCCCATTAGGAGTAATCGCTATCCGTTACCTATCCATTAAAATGGGTTGGTTCGATTTCATGGAAGGCACTGAAGTTCATGAACCTAGTCTATACGGAACGGATGATTGGTTCCCCAACTTCGTTGAATATGGCATCAATGTAAGCGTGTTCATTTACATCATGTATGAGCTTCGCCAGCTTTTGAACCTGCTAAAAAAAGGGACACCTGGTAAACTAATCGCTGCAGGGTTCTTCATCGGTTCTGTTATTTGGTGGGAGCTGCTGGTACGCATGCTTCACGGCCTGATCGAAGATTCTTCTATCCCATTAATTATTGATCAATTGTTTGAATTGAACATCTACTCAATAATTGCTATTGCAAGTATCGGCTTCTTCATTTATAGCTTTTACCTGCTGGTTCGAGAAACAATAATGAAATGTAAAGAAGTTGGATGGACGGCAGTTCACATGGCAATGATCACCTTTTTTGGGTCTTGCTTCTTCCTTTTTTATGAAATTAACGAGGGCAACGATCTCTCATTTAATGGCCTCTTCCCTGCTCTTCTTTATGGGTTGATGGTGTACTTAATCTATCGCTATGGTGGCATCAAACAATTAGGTGCTGGCCTGATCCTACTTCTTTTGTTCTCTCTAATAACAGCGGCTAATATTGCCGACTTCAACCAAAAAAGGGAACGAAGTGAACGGGAATTATACGCGAATCAATTGGCAACGGAAAAAAACATTGTTACCGAGGCTGAGTATTTCCAACTCGCCAATCAAGTTAAGGAAGACAATTTCCTTCAACGTTTTATTGGTTCCCCTCAAGCAATGAGTTTCTCCGATTTCCAAGAAGGGATGGAACGACGTCTTTTCAACGGATATTGGGAGCGCTACGAAATGTCATTTAGCCTCTTCGATGCAGACCGAAAACCACTGATCGAATACCGCAAAGATCCAAATGCGCTGTACAACGAACTTCAAGGTATCATCAACAAGTCGGGGATCGCTTCAGAAATAGACTCGAATATTTACTTCATTTCTGATTATTCAGGGCAATACAGTTATATCATTCGTCAGCCTTTGACCTCAAATGATACTACAGCAACAGCTGTCCTTTTTTGTACGTTAAAATCCAAGAAAATTCCTGAAGAAATTGGTTTCCCCCGATTATTGATCTCACAACAAACGAGCGTTTTCGAAACACTTGAGGCTTACTCGATTGCAAAATACCATGAAGGACAATTGGTGACGAAGTACGGTGATTTCAATTATCCTTCATCCCACCAGGCAATACTTCCAGCGGAAATAAAAACGAAAGGGTTCTTCGATTTCGGAGAGTTCAATCACTACGCCCTCAAAAAAGATGGAAATGACGTCGTGATTTTATCCAGCAAAAATTTCATCGCTATTGATTTGGTGACCTCCTTTTCCTACTTGTTCAGTTTCTTTGGGTTGCTTCTGCTTCCTCTGCTCTTTAGGTACAGTGCGATTCAATCGAACAGAAAGACCTTTAGTTTAGCGATGAAAATCCAACTGGTATTGATTTCACTCGTCTTCTTGTCTCTCTTAGCCTTCGGTTGGGGAAGTGGGGTCTTTGTGAGCAATCAATACAATCAATACACCGATGATGTAATTCGGGAGAAACTTAATTCCGTTCAAACCGAAGTAAAAGCAAAGCTGGGTGATTTCGAAGAATTATCGATTTACGAGAATGGAAACTACATGCAGTACATTCTTCAGAAGTTTGCGAAGGTTTTCTACACGGATATCAACCTGTATGACAATGAAGGATACTTGTTGGCAACTTCTCGTCCGAAAGTGTTTAACGTAGGTTTGCTCAGTGAGCAGATGAACCCGATTGCCTACCAACAGATGAAGTTCAACCAGATCAGTGAGTTCGTGCACGATGAGAACATTGGGAAATTGGATTACTCTTCTGCATATCTTCCTTTCTACAATAAGAAAGGCGATCGAATGGGATTCATCAACCTTCAGCATTTTGGACAGCAACGTGAATTTGAAAATCAGATTCAGAAATTCATGGTCGCCATTATCAATGTGTTTATTCTCTTGTTGGCAATATCGATTGTACTGGCCATTTTCATTTCCGCTTGGCTTACGTCCCCGCTTCGAATTCTTCAGGAGAGCTTTGCAAGCGTGAAGTTTGGGAAGTACAACGAGCAAATATCCTACGACCGTGAAGATGAGATTGGAGCACTTGTGAAGGATTACAACCAGAAGTTATTGGAGCTCGAATTTGCTGCACAACAATTGGCAAAAAATGAGCGTGAGTCCGCTTGGCGTGAAATGGCTAAGCAGGTTGCACATGAGATTAAAAACCCGCTTACACCGATGAAGTTGAGCGTACAACAACTGCTTCGAGTTTACGATCCTGATGATCCGAAGAGTGGGGAGAAACTGCAAAAGGTAGCAAACTCGATGATTGAGCAAATAGATGCCTTGACGAACATCGCCAATGAGTTCTCGTCCTTTGCTAAAATGCCAAATCCCCTTGAATCAAGATTTGATCTTGTTTCCTTGGTTCGGGGTGTTGCTGAAGTATTTAAGGTTCCTGAGAAATTTGAAATGGACATTACAGTGAACCCTGATGCTATTTTCGTGATGGCGGATAAGGATCAGTTTGTGCGTGTGTTCAACAATTTGATCAAGAACTCCATTCAAGCCATTCCCGCTGATCGAACGGGCAAAATTGCTATTGACCTGACTCAGAATGACAACAAGGTCCTCGTGAAAATAACAGATAATGGTATAGGGATTGATCCGTCAAAGGTTGGGAAGATTTTCGTTCCATATTTCACCACGAAGAGTACAGGGACAGGACTTGGTTTAGCGATGGTAAAACAAATTATTGAGAACCACCAGGGAACGATTGATTTCGATACCGAATTAGGCGTTGGAACGACGTTTGAGATAGTTTTGCCGGTTACGAATTAAGCATCATTTAATGCAGAGTTAAGGTTGGTTGCCAAAGGTGGACTTCGAATGCCTCAACTCTCAATTCTGTGGTCTTTGACTTTCAGTGCGCTTTGTACAGTACAATGATCTCACCGCTCAATGCACTTTTTTGGAAAACGAACCGAACGGACATTTCAGGATAGGCTTGAAGCAAGCAGAGCCGAAGTACTGCGCTGAAAATGTCATTAAGCGCTTATTTCGTTAGAAGGGGAAATGCATCTCTAAAGACCGCAACGCCGAGCGAAGAAGAAGCGTAGCTTTTGAAGACTGAACACTGAACGGGAAGTTCAGTTTGTGAAGGAAGCTCGGAAGCGTTAGGGATATAAATAGAAAGCCCGCAGTTCACGAGGACTTGTCATGTTAGCCCGCCCGAACGTCCATAAAAAAACCCGATTCAGTCGATCGAAATCGAACTAAACCGGGTACTTTAAACTACGCTCACTGGTTCTAGTTCACAGCTATACGAACTAGAAAAACGAATCAGACAATAAGGAAGTATACTAAAAGAATTATATCGATTACTATACTCACAGTAGTGGCGTAGAAAATGTAGCGCATTGGTGCGACAGCTAAAAGCAAGCTGAGAGTTGTCATTGTTGGTATAATAACTAGGATAAGTGACCATATGTAGTCAATTGCCCCCATTCCAACAGTAATTCCTCCAAGGCATCCAACGATTAATAATATTACGGAGATTAGACCAAAGCGGTTAAACTCTGCATCCTCCTCCCACGATTTGTTTTGGTTGACTTTTGTAACAATAGTATCTTGATGCTCTTGCATCAGCTTGTTTTGTATTGATTGAGTTGCCATGATTCGTTGTTTTAATGAATATTGTCTTAATGCATTGCATTGTCTGACTACAAAGATGTGGCTAATCAACTGACGATGAAATGATTTGGATTTGGGTAAAAAACTGATTTTTATCAGCTAAAAAACTGACCAGTTGATTTTCATGGGGTTAAATATCTGAAACAAAAGAAGCCGTTCCCCCGATAATTATCGGAAGAACGGCCGTCTCAATAAATGCTTTATTTATACTAGTGCTCCGTAGCTTCTTTTTTCTCCAACAACTCTACTTCAAAAGTGCCATACTTCGCTTTCAAAGCTTCCCATTTGGCAATTTCCTTTCTTGTTTGACTTGCATAAGCAGCGTCATTGTTTTCTTCGTATCCTAAGAGTTCCTTTTCCAAATCATCGATGTTATTATCACATGACTTCTTAATGTGCCCTACGAATTGAGGCATGAACATTTGCGTGTACATTCCACCACCCTCATACAAACTCTTGTACATTTCGAGGGCTTTCTCGTGAATTTCGTAGTCCTGACGAGCAACATAACCTGTGTAAGCTCCAATCACTCCAAGTTTGTCGTATCCTTGAAGCGTGTTTCGGTTCATTGTGTTTTCAAAGAATGTATATTTCTCTGGTCCCGCATACCCCGAATACAATTGTGAAATTCCTGTCATCATCTTCGATGATTTCTCATTTTCCAATGGCTCTGCCAAGGCAATCGCTTTTTCAGGATTGTCTTTCCCTAATGAGCTCAAGGCAGAAGAAATAACGCTGTACGATTGATCATCAGAAATTGCAGTAACATAAAGTGGCTCTATCTCATCTGAATCCATCAACTTTCCAAGTTTCGCCAAAGCTGCTCCACGCACACTTGATTCTGGATCGTTAATCGCTAAATCCTTCAAAATGGCAATTCCTTCTGCAAGTTTTTCATCCTTCAATCTCTTTGCTAAACCAATAGCATCGATACGAATTCCCCAGAAAGGATCTTTTAGCGCATCTAAAATCAGCTGTTGGCTTTCTGGTGCAGTTCCTTTCGCTCCATTTTTCAATCCATCACGACGCGCTAAATAACGCTCACCATTGTAGTATTGGTGAATGTAAATTTCACGTGGCTTCTTCTCACGTTTCTTTGCCAAGATAGCTTGCTGGTAATCGTAGATGTACCCTTTCAATTCACCCTCAAACGACAATGAAATTTCTTCGGTCAACTCGTCAACCACTACCTTGTGGATGTGCTTACCTTTTGAATCGAATACCGCAATTTCCATTGGGATTTTGTAGATCGGAGAAAGCTCCAAGTTTTGCTTTTGCTCAACAGTAATGTTCAACTGGCTCATACCATCATCCACTACTTGGTCAAAACTCAAGATTGGGTGAGCAGAACCAAGGAACCATTGGTTAAAGAACCAGTTCAAATCTTCTCCGGAAACTTCTTCGAATGCCAATCGCAATTGGTGGAATTCCGCTGGTTTGAATTTATTCTTCTCTAGGTAATTGTTCATCCCAGCAAAAAAGGCTTCATCTCCCAAGTAGTTGCGAAGCATGTGTAAAATTCGCCCTCCTTTATTGTAAGAGTGACCGTCGAACATTTCTTCTTTGTCGTCGAAATCGAACCAAATTAAATCGTGGTAACCTTGTACCTGAGCGCTCTGGTAGTAACCGTCTGCTTCTTCATCAGCATAGTAATCAGCTTGATCCAAACCGTAACGGTGCTCATCCCACAAGTACTGCGAGTAATTGGCAAATGACTCATTCAATGGCAAGTTTGACCAAGACTCACATGTAACGAGGTCACCAAACCAGTGGTGAAATAACTCGTGGGCAATCGTAGAGTTGTCATTATCATCTAATAATTCGCGCTTGTTTTTGTAAGCGAAATCGCCAAAAATTACTGCTCCTGTATTTTCCATTGCTCCTGAAACGTAATCACGAACAACAATCTGGTGATACTTGTCCCATGGATAATTAACTCCTGTCAATTCAGAGAAGAACTCAATCATGTCTGGAGTATCGCCAAAAATGTCTCTAGCATATTGTTCCCACTCTGGTTCTACATAGTAGTTTACTTCCATCACTGACCCATCTGGACGTGTGTACGTATCCTTTACAACTTTAAATTCTCCAATACCCATCATAAACAAATATGGCGCGTGTGGCAATTCTTGTTTCCAATGATCAACACGTTGTCCCTTTCCGGCTTTCTTACTTGAAATCAACTTTCCGTTTGAAAGAGTTTTGTATTTCTCATCAACCGTGATGAATATTTCCTGAGTTGTTTTTGAATTTGGAGCATCAATTGTTGGGAACCAAACTGAGCTCGCTTCCGTTTCACCTTGTGTCCAAATTTGAGGCATTTTATCAGGATCTTCTCCCGTTGGGTTGATGAAGTATAATCCTTTATCAGATGAAATCGCTGAGCTTCCTCCAGTTGTTCTTTCTTCTGGTCGAGCAACATAATCGATTGTCACTGTGTATTCATCATCTCGCGTATATTCTTTGCCTAGATTGATTGTCAAAATATCATCTTCGTAGATGTATTTTAAGGGTGCGCTTCCCATTGAAACGGCATTGATGATCATTCCTTTCGCATCCAAAATCAATTTATCTGAAGCATAGAAATGTGGTTTCGCTGTAATTTTTGCGATACCGTTCATTCTTGATTGCGCCCAATCAAAATTCACTTCTAGACGTGTGTGAACCAAATCTGTTAAGATTGTTTCCGTTTCCTGATATATAGGTCTTTCGGTTGGAAGTTCTACCTCAGGTTCAAGAAACACTTCTTCTATGACTTCTGGCGCAGCTTCCGTAACGGCTACCACATTATTTTCGTTCTGCTTATTAACTCCACAAGCGGAAAGTGCAATCGCTGCACCAATGACAATTAGATGTTTTTTCATACTAGTTTGGTATTATTCAATGCAAAGAAGGGGATTAAAACTGATTTGCTTGATAATTTTTACAGCATCGGACTATGATTCTGTTATTTTTGTATAAAACGCTGATAAATGGCAAATCCAACTTGGACCGTTGACGGTCAAGATATCGAAAGTGGGATCAACTCAATGATTACTTGGGATGATCACCGTTTCTTTACACTCGTTCACAATGGTGTGACTTTTCATGGCGAGGTGATGAATGAAGATTTGGAAAACAACAAGCTTCGTTTAAAAATCAATCACCGTGTTTTTGACGTGAAGAAGCAAGGGCCTTTGGATGAACTAATTGCATCAATGGGATTGGATAAACCGAAAGTTCGTCAATTGAAAGAGCTCGTAGCACCGATGCCGGGACGAATTGTGAACATCGCTGTTGAAGTTGGTCAAGATTTGGACGTAGGAGATGAAATTTTGTCTTTGGAAGCCATGAAAATGGAAAATGTTCTCAAGGCTGAAGGGATTGGAAAAGTAAAATCTATCTCCATTTCGAAAGACGATATTGTTGAGAAAGGATCGGTTTTGATTGAATTCGAATAGAAGATCTTTCTTCAAATCCCTTGACGATTTTTTATTTATGCTCTGCCCGAACAATTTTTCCTCCAGAAAGAGTGAAGTAATTTCGCCCTACTCGAAACTGTTTTCCTGGTTTTATTGAACGTAAATCCAAATCATCTTCGATCGTGTGTATAGATCCTCCTGTTTCATAGGCGGCTTGTATAAAGTCTATATTGATTCCATTCTGTCCCCCACAAACTATAATGTGAATTGGAACTTTAATCTTTCCGAGCAAAGATAAATCTCGCGGGGTTGCCCAATTATCCGCTACCATGATTATTTCATCGCAATCAGGGAAGCTTTTCATTCCACTAATGGTCGCTTCAATATTATTCTCTGGACAATCTCCTCCTCCACCTTTTCGCATGGTGTTCTTCATTTGATTGTACACGGGGTCGTAGGCTTTATTCTCGACGCTGTAAATCCCCCCAACTTCTCCTACGCGCTTCTTACGATCTGGAGTTGCGTTTCCGTCATTAAAAAACGTAAATGCTTGAACCTGACTAGAGTCTTGTGTTGCTTTTATCCAAGCCATCGTTTTAGCAATATAGGGTGACATGCTTCCCGTCACATCCATAATGATGTGCGTGTTCTCCCATTCTGGATGGCGCTCAAATGTTGCTTGAACTGCGTTAAACTCCTTGTTGTCCCAAGAGAAAGGGTTGCTGAAATCAATGGTATACGCTGTGTCGCATTCTTCGTTCAGAGAATAATACACGTAGTAATGATTCGTCACTTTCCCTTCTTCCGTAGCATCTGAAGAATAACTCGCCCAAGGCGTCATTCTTTCACAGGACATCATGCTGTCATTAAACACAAGGAAATCGGTATTGTTCCCTTTAAAAATTCCTGACTCCGAAGAATAGCATTCATTTTGAAAATTGTCATTCCGTAACATCGATATTCGGGCATGTTCGCCCTTAGCAGGTTTTACTGGAATACCTCCTAGTTTTCGTGCTTCCTTCACATCAGCTTTAGAAGCGCGCGGAGGCGATGCAATCATTTCAACTTTTGCCACAGCGTCATTCACAGGTACTTCAGAAGTTTCTTCTATTGGTCCAGATAAACTATCCCCTCCAGCAATTGACTCTGAATGCTTGCTCGGAACTGTTTTCACCTCTGCAGGAAAAGCCCCATTCTCCAAATAAGCGTCTATCTGTTCTAACTCACTTTCGATGCTTTCTGCGGTTGGTTTCTCACGATAGTAAACAACAAATCCGTGGAATAAGCTACGCGCCGAACTGTTATCTGTTGCTTGTGTTTGTCCGATCAGGTTCCAATTAATCAAAGGACTCTTTGTTTCGGGCCACGCCGATTTAATTCGATTTATTCTTCCTTCATTGAGTTTTGCCTGATCAAACGAAGGATTTTCTTTGTAGGTCGTATACACCAAATCGATCCGCTCAATTGTTAGCGATTTTAATTCAGTCGGAATTTCACTCAACAATTGGTCAGCGTTAAAGTTCACTGGAATGAACCGTATGTTTTCTCCAGCCAAAATTGGATCAGCCTCGTAAACTGGTACTGTTCGCTCATTAGACGCTGATTGTCCTAAACTTATAAAACAGCTAAATAGTAGTATCCCGAGTAAAAATGATTTCATCGTGTTCTTTTTTTAGTAAATGTCAAAAAGACACAAAAGTAAACGCGCTTAGTCATGTTAACTTTACTGGAGAGCTTAATGGGTTCACTTTTTTGCACAAAAAAAGGACGCTCTCGCGTCCTTCTATCTATTTAATTGGTTCATGAAAGGGCAAATGCCTTTCGAATAATTTTAGGATACTTCGCTCCAAATTCGGTTATGCACCATTCTTGGAACCGCTTAATTTCCTCTGCATCCGTGATCCACTTTTGTGCTTTGTACAACTCTTTCTGGAAAAGCTGAGAATCAAAATTGACAACACGGAGAATTTTTTTTGTTAATTCAAACATACTCATGTTACATGTGGTTTATCCTTCAAGATAACGAAAGAAATTCAGAAATAGTATCTGAAAAAACGTTAAATATCCAACAACCCCGTCGCTCTAAGAACAGCGAGCGAAATGTTAACATTGGAAGCGATACTATAGATCTTGTTTGATGACTTGGTACACTTCTTCCGTTACGGCATCTCGAACGTAGATTAAAAAGTGAACGTTATCTTCATCGTATTGTTCTGGCAAACAGTACTTGTAGTTCACATAATATTTTCCATTCTGATCAAGATTCGAAGCATCTAACGTCTCTCCGAAGGCCTTTCCATCAATGCTTCCACGCATTATGTCTCTGTGTACAAAATCGGGAATATAGCCCGTCTGTGTTTTTTGCTTTCCTACTAACGAGTCCTCAATTAAATGCACAACTATTCGCAATTCATTCGTCAAACTAGCATCTAACACTTCCACTTCGGTGTGTAAGAATACACCTCGTGTTGATGGATAATAGTTGTTTTTTGCCTGAATATTCACTTTTAGATCGTTCGCAGCAATTATAGAGTTCGTAGCGCTCTCCCAATCTCCAGGAGAAACTGTTGGGAACCCATTACCATGATCAACTCTGTTGACTGTCCCATTCGGGTTTCCTTGAAATAAGGATCCTGACCATTGCGCGCCAAAATAATGTCCGAGTGTGAGACCTTCTTGACACGTGAAGTCTTCAGAATATCCATCGGGAATATTCAGCTCTTGATTTCCTCCCACTTGTCCAGATGGGCCTGCATGAATTGAGGATACATAAACTCTCCCTGGATTGTCCTCATAAATTTGGTGAGCTTCTAAAGCGGCGGCTGAACAAAAGATACATTGATGACCAGTAAAGTCTTCAATTAAAACATTTCTATCCGTGTTTGTATTGGCATCAAAAGTCGGCCAAGCATTGGTTATATAGTGAGCACTATCACCATCTGGATAGGCAGCCCAACCACAACCAGGATCTGGAGGGTATATATTTTCAACTTTATCACACGCAGTCAAACC
>CAJQOB010000294.1 GCA_905479845.1 uncultured Flavobacteriales bacterium | reverse complement strand
TGTGGTAACAATTGTTGCAATTCTCGCTACAATTGGCGTTTACGGAATTGTGGCCTTGATCGTTCGTATGGATGATCTCGGTTTCAAACTCATTGAAAAAAGTAAAAGCAAAACGAGTTTTCAAGCAAAATTCGGAAGAGGAATGGTAAAGACTTTACCCTGGGTTGTTCGAACTCTTGCTGTAGTCGGAACCTTCGCAATGATTTTGGTTGCTGGTGGAATATTCGTCCACAACATTCACTCCATTCACGATTTAGTTCACGGAATCCCTTCCTTGTTGGGTGAATTTCTCGTAGGATTAATCGTTGGGTTCGTAGTTCTTCCTATTGTTTTGCTTGTGAAGAAGATCTTCAGCAAAGGAGGAGCTCACTAAAAGCTAATCTTCCGTAGGAAATTCAGTTTGCGAGGTATTCATTATCTTTAGTACTACTAATTCTAAGGTATCTATCATCATGGCAGACGACACAGGCAAAGACGAAAACGCAATCTGGCCAATGCCCGCATTTCGCTTCAGAGTTACTTGGGGAAAAGCAAAAATGGAGTTTTCTGAAGTTTCAGGTTTAAACAACGAAGAACAGGATATTGAATACCGTCATGGTAATTCCAAGGTCTTCTACCCCATAAAAATGCCAAGAATTGGAAAAGTTGACAATGTCTCTATGAAAAGAGGAGTTTTCATTGGTCCTCAAAACTATTGGGATTGGTACTCACAAATCAAGTTAAACAGCATCAACAAAGGAAGAGAGACAGTTGTAATCCATTTAGTGGATGAAAATGGCAAATCATCGATGACTTGGATGCTGAACAATGCATATCCCACCAAAATAACGAGTGCAGATTTGAAATCAGATGGGAATGAAGCTCAAATAGATACCATTGAGATTGCCTATGAGACTTTAGTAATCAAGAATGCCAACAATGCTTGATGTGCACCTACTCTTCTGGTGCTAAGCGCACTACGATGCCATCAATTTCCTCAGAAATTTGAATCTGACACCCCAATCTACTGTTATCTTCAACGAAGAACGCCTGATCAAGCATGTCAAGTTCATCGTCACTCTGCTCTGGTAGTTCAGTGTCCGACTCCAAGTAACATTGGCATGTTGCACACATTGCCATTCCTCCGCATTCACCTTTCACGGGAAGTTCATACGCTTTACATACTTCCATGATGTTCATACTCATGTCCGTTGGAGCAACCAATTTGTGGCTTACGCCTTCGCGGTCTATGACAGTAACGTTAATTTCGTTCATTTGATTTTTTTGCTACGCAAAGATACGGAAATCTCGATAAAAGTAATGATACTTGGGTTGCACTAGTTGTAGATACGGAGTCCATGATTCCCGTCCCATATCGTTTGGTATTGTCTCAATCCATATACTGAATTTGAGATTGGTGAACCATCATAGAGAGAGAACGTTGCATTGTTGCATGTATCGTTCAATTGCAAGAAGTTGTTAGGGTCTGGAACAAGCGGTTGGTCACATGCCGTTCCAATTTCATCTGCAGGCGAATGACGATCAAATGCTACAAACTCATCTATTCCGCGTCGGTAAATTATAATTCCTCTTGAACCTCCATTTGCATACGCCCAACCACTGACTCCCATCAAAGGAGAATAGCTAGGCAAAGAAATGTCGATCGTGAAATCAAATGGAACATTGGGTACGGGGTGTTGATCATTTTTTTGACAACCCGACATGGAAACTAACCCGATAAGGATCGGAGTCAACAGAAATAAAATAAATCGTACCTTCATTGCGTTATACAAATGTATGAAGATTAAAACGTTTTATACTGTCTTTTTATTGTTACTGGCGATTAATTTTAGCAGTTGCAAGAGTAGTTCGGATACTGGAATGATGTCTCCGGATGAAGTTACGGCGCAATTAGAAAAGAAGAAGAAGAAACAAGCTAAGGCTGCAAAGAAGGCTAATAAAGAAGCACACAAGCGTTATTGGAATGCTCAGACCAAGGAGGCACGGAAGTCGATTAAGCGGAATAAACGACGTGCGAAGAGATTGGCTAGGCATCGGAAGAAAAGTGGGAGGTAGATGGTTTTTGGATTCGCTTCGCTGTCGGATTGTCGGATTGTCGGATTGTCGGATTGTCGGATAATAAAAGAATCATCTTAATTTAGGCCTTAGTATTATTTCAAATTCATCAAGTGGCAAAATCATTCGTTGTAACATTCATGTTTTTTTTAGGAGGAATCTTTCTGATTTCAAGTTGTGATAACCTTTATGAAGGTATAGATGATGATGTCACATTCCCTGACGAGGAAGCCGCAACCAAGGAGCACGATCCTAGATTTGTTCAGTGTTATTATGAAGAAGGTTTGGCTAAGAATCAATGTGATTCGGTACTTATTTCAATTTTTGGGGAAGAACTCTACTCAAAAAATGTTCGATTTGATCTTGCAGAAAGTAGTTTGAATTGTGAAGTCGATGGAGATATCCAGTTGGTTGCTTTTGGTGATAGCAATCATTGTGTTCCAAATTCTTATGATCTTCGATATTCAGTAAAAAGTAATGGAAAATCGATCTTTCCATTCCGAATGGTTGCAGGTAAAGACATGGAGTTTGAGCCTGTTTCAACGATAATTGAAGATCAGCTTATTGGCTATCGAAAGTTATTGGAAGGAGATTTTAAGATCAGTTATACTCAAGCGAAGTCAATCGCTTTGGCTGAGGGCGTCGACTTCAATGAATCAGCTTTAGAATTGGTGAAAAACGAAGGTGATTCCCTTTCAATATCCAGTACTTTTCACTGGGAAGCTGAGTTGGAATATGACCACAATTCTGTCGTGCTTTTGTTGATTGACGTGATGACAGGGGAAACGAATACCGAATTACTCAAGATTGAGTATTTCCAATAAAGGTCTATTCCTCCATTTCCATCAATCCTTCAGTTCCTTGCTCCCACAGTTCCATCTGAGTGTCCAGGTCTTTTTTCTGTTGATCGTATTCTTCGAGTATCTTTTTTGAATTCTCCTCATCTGCGTAATCAAGTTCCGCAATTACACCATCCAATTCGGCAATGCGCTTTTCTATTTTCTCAATCGCTTGTTCGGCGCGACTTACTTGATTGTTGAGTTTGTTCTTTTTTCGTTTAAGCTCCTTTTGCTCTTCGTAGGAAAGCTTTACTTCAGAATCCTTTTTTTCCTGCGGTTTAGCAGGAACATTTTTCTGTTTCAAGTTTACCTTCGTTGGCTCAACTGACATCTTGCGCTTCAAGAAGTCTTTCACTCCGTAGTGGTGGATTTTTAAACTGTGATCTTCGATGTCCCAAATTCGGTTGGTCAATCCATCCAAGAATTCACGGTCATGAGAAACGACAATAAACGTTCCTTCATACTGCTGCAACGCACTTTTTAAGACTTCCTTACTTTGGATATCCAAGTGATTCGTCGGCTCATCAAGAATCAAGAAATTTGACGGGCTGAGTAACAATTGACAAAGTGCCAAACGCGTTCTTTCCCCACCTGAAAGTACCCCTACTTTCTTTTCTACGTCATCACCACTAAACAAAAAAGCACCCAGAACACTTCGAAGGCCTCCTCTAATCTCTCCTTCTGCAATTTCATCTACCGTTTCGAAAACTGTTTTCGTTTTATCGAGTTGTTCCGCTTGGTCCTGCGCGAAATAAGCGACGTTGACATTATGTCCGTACTCTACATTTCCCTCGGCCTCAATCTTCCCCATCACTAATTTCAACAAGGTAGATTTACCTGTTCCGTTTGCTCCAAGCAGGGCAATTTTCTCCTCACGTCCAACAGTAATGTTGACATTTTTGAAGAGCAACTTATCTCCGTATGATTTTCCAGCATTTTCCAATTCCAACACCCATTTCCCCGGATGTTTACTCAAAGGAAATTTAATGTTCATCGAGGCAACACGATCATTGTCTACTTGGATG
>CAJQOB010000293.1 GCA_905479845.1 uncultured Flavobacteriales bacterium | reverse complement strand
TCACACGTGGAGTATTGTTGTCTCCTTTTACTACCTCGTAAGGTACGCGATCACCTTCAGCCTTCATATCATCGAATGAAGACCCCATGAATCGTTTGATAGACGAAATCGTCTTAGTCGGGTTTGTGATAGCCTGACGTTTTGCAGGATCACCTACTTTACGCTCACCACCTTCAATAAACGCTACAATAGAAGGAGTTGTTCTTTTTCCTTCAGAGTTAGCGATAACCACCGGCTCACTTCCTTCCATTACTGAAACGCATGAATTGGTAGTTCCAAGGTCTATTCCAATTATTTTTCCCATTTCTTAGTTGTTTTTCTTTTATTTTCAGTTTGTAACCGATTCACTTTAGTCAATCTTTGTGCCATCGCATTTTCAACTTCATTTTCTGACATTTTTGTCATTTTAGGCGGCTTTTTTCTGTCAACCTATGCCGATATGACAGTCAAAATGACAGGTTCTAACTTTAGCGACGAATTAGTTTCCTAGGTAGATACTAGGGGCTTAGAGCGTCGAAATCAGTCTGCCGAAAGCGGGCTTCGACTCCGCTCAACCCTCGGCGTGATCATTAGTTGAGATTGTGCGGGGTAAGCGGAACCGAAGCCCAACATTCAAAATCAAAACACCGCAATTTCTTACTTTCACGAGTATACGTGATGCATTATACTGATGCAATGACGAATTTTGTTCAGAATGTATTTGCCCTCATTCGAAAGAATGAGGGCATGACTAAATTTATTGAAAATGAAAAAAGCAGTACTCAATTTACTTTTCGCAATTACACCTGCCCTACTTTTTGGACAATGGAATCAAATGGGTTCTTCGTTGGAAGGAGAATTCGATGGTGATACTTTCGGGAGAACATTAAGCATAAATTACCAAGGAGATGCCATGATCGTGGGAACTCATGACAATCCAAACTTCGCTGGGAACACTGCATTTCCAGGAATGGCAAGAGTATTCGATTGGAATGGAACTGGTTGGGTTCAAAGAGGAGACGACATTGACGGAACGACTGACGAATGGTCGGGATACGAAGTAGAGATTGATTCAGCAGGCAATACTATTGCAATTACATCTATTTATGGTGATAACGATCTTGGATACCGTCCTGGGCTTGTTCGCATCTATGACTGGAATGGAACCAACTGGATTCAGCGTGGCGATGAAATTAAAGGAGACGGCGCCCCTGTAATGTTGGAATGGTTTGGTAAAGGATTAAGCCTAAGTGCTGATGGAAATACCATCGGAATAGGTGGACCGAACAATATTACAAATGGCTTCAGAGCTGGTTTCGCTAAAATCTTCAATTGGGACGGAACACAATGGGTCCAAGTTGGAAATACAATTCTCGGCGACGAAGAATACGACACCTTTGGGATGTCCTTGAGTTTAAGTGCTGATGGAACCAAAGCTGCAATTGGCGCTCCTGGAAACCTAGGATATGGAAATAATGAAGAAGGATACATGAAAGTCCTAGAATTCAATGGAACCGATTGGATTCAAATGGGGACAACTATCTATGGAGACTTCGATGGAGACGACTACGGTCGATCTATTAGTTTAAATAGCGCTGGAAATAGAGTTGCAGTAGGTGCACCACGAGACAATTCTGCAGGTCCTTCAACAGATTGCAAAACATATGCATACGAATGGAATGGCTCAAATTGGATGCAAATGGGAAGCACCCTAGTCGGTGAGCAAGCTTTTAACAACTTTGGATTTAGAGTGCGCTTGAACAGCACTGGAGATAGACTTGCTTCATCTGCATCAACCTATTTTACGAATGGAGACATACAGGTGTTCGAATGGGCAAGTAACACCTGGACGCAGCTTGGCAATAACCTTACTGGAGATAATCCACAAGATATTTTTGGAGCAGGTATGGACATGAACGGAACTGGAAATCGCGTTGCTGGTGGAGCTTACGGACATGATGACAAAGGACAAGCGAAAGTGTATGAATTCCAATCTGATGCAGGAATCGTTGAGGGAGGAAACATCGTAGAAATAAGTGTATTCCCAAACCCAACTTACGGTACTCTCCACCTTCAGAATGTTGAAGAATCACTGGAGATTGAGTTATCCGATTTGAATGGCAAAAGCATCTTGGGACGAGAAATTGTCAAAGACACACAAATTGATCTATCAGAACTCCCTGCAGGAGTATACATTCTTAAAATTGAGCATTCGAAAGGAAATCAGCTAGAACGAATCGTGAAACAATAAGGCATTTACCCACATACTACGATTGAACATCTACAATCTCTTTGCACCGTCAGCCTGATCAAGGTGCAAAACAACCAACGACCGCTTACTCTATTAGGCGGTCGTTGTCGTAAGTAGAAGTGCGATCTTCCCTCATAAACGCGCAAAACTTATAGGTCTGGGAAGAGTTGAAGCGTGATATCTGACATTCAATCAAAATTCAAAGCACAAAAAAACCCCGACCAACTGGTCGAGGTTCAAATTAGTTGCAAGTATATATTAAGCTTTCTTTACATTTACTGCGTTTAATCCTTTACGTCCTTCTTCCAAGTCGAACTCAACTACATCGTTCTCACGAACTTCGTCAATACAACCTGAAATGTGTACGAAATGCTCTTGGTTTGAACCTTCTTCAATGATGAATCCGAATCCTTTTGCGTCATTGAAAAATTTAACTGTTCCTTTACTCATAATATATTTATTTAATGCTCCAAAGGTAATTCCAAATATCTTAGAATCGTACATTTATCACATTTATTCTTGATTTTAGGTGTTTTTTAAACATCAAAAAGCGCTACACCTCAATGTTTATCAACAAAACAAGAAAATTAAAAAATATTAATTAATCAAGTGCTTTACTCGATTTATCGCTCGATTTAAGCAATTCTTCGTATTGATCAGGTGATAAGTCCGAGTGATAATACGCAATTGGATTCACCTTTACACCGTTCTTTACAACCTCATAATGCAAGTGAGGACCAGTCGATCTACCCGTAGATCCAACCAAACCAATAAGGTGTCCACGTTTCACTTTTTGTCCTTCACTAACTCCAACAGCACTCAAGTGGGCATAACGCGTTTGGTAACCGTAACCATGATTAATCACAATTGATTTACCATACCCCCACGCTTTGTTTTCTACAATTTGAACAACTCCATCTCCAGTAGCATACACTTCAGTACCTTTCGCTGCGGTGAAATCCATTCCCGTGTGCATCTGACGCGTTTTGTAAATCGGATCAACTCTCCAACCAAAACCTGAAATGGCTCTTTTCAAATCAGAGTTACGTACTGGTTGAATAGAAGGAATACAGGTAATCATGTTCTCTTTCTCCTTTACGAGTTTCAATAATTCTCGAAATGAGATGCTTTGGGCGTTCAATCTTCTCTCCAATTGATCCAAGCCTTGAGATGTCAGTATCAACAAGCTGTCATTTCTCAAACCTCTGAGGTGTGAATACTTGTCACTACCCCCCGTTCCCATTCGACGCATTTCTTCTGGAAACTTCTCAGCATACAATACTTGACGGTAGAGGTTTTCATCACGTTCTTCAATAACGTCCAGAACCTCGTTAACCAAAGCCATTCCTTTCTCAAGTCGCTGTAATTCTGTTTCTTGAACCTTGAAATCACGATTCAATTCCTTTTCTCTCGGAGAATCAATTCTTCGAGTGAAGAGCAAAGCCAACAACAAACCAAGCAAGATACTTGGAGCACTAACCAAGATCACTCGGAAGATTCTTCTTCCCGTGGACACCGTAACTTTCTCATAAGTCAAGGTCTCAGGATTGTACTTGTATTGCTGTTTCACGGAGCAAAAATACAAAAGAAATCGTGGAACGCCTTGTTAAAAAAAGTCAAGGATGAAATCACCATTTATTGGATTCTTGGAAACAATCCACCCATCACCCTTTGAGATAATTCCCTAACTTCGCGTCATGAAAATTGCAATTCTCTCCTTCCTTTTTCTTACTACGAGTGCATTGACTTTAGCTCAATTTGCTGGACCTGTGGGCACACCGGGAACGACTGCCATGCACAAAGACAGTTCTGCATTTGTCAACTGGGCGAATAATGCACAACTTGATTTAGGATTGATTGATATTTCAAATCCGTTTAGTGGTTTAGCCTCTAGTGGAGACGCTATCTCACCAACAGGTATTCCTGATGGAGCATGTATTAGTTTAGGGGATAGCGGTGTTGCCATTGTAACCTTTCCTCAACCCATTAAAAATGAATCAGGACCAGACTTCGCTGTTTTCGAAAATGGTTTTTCAGACGCTTTTTTGGAATTGGCCTTTGTTGAAGTGAGTAGCGATGGTGTAAACTTTCATCGATTCCCAGCAATATCTAATACACAAACAGATACCCAAATTGGTCCTTTTGATGCTCTTGGAGATGCTACGTTGCTGAATAACCTCGCAGGAAAGTACCGCGCCAATTACGGAACACCTTTCGATTTACAAGAACTCGATGGAATCTCTGGATTAAATGTAATGGCCATAACACACATTAAAATTATTGACGTCGTTGGAGCTGTACACGGAAGTCATGTTCAAAACGATTCAAATGGAAATCCTATCAATGATCCACATCCAACGGTATTTCCTTCAGGAGGTTTTGATCTTGATGCAATTGGAGTCATTCACCAAGGTCCTGTCGGATTAAACGAAAGTGAAAGCGCAGAATTTAGAGTATATCCAAATCCTGTTGGATCAATGGGGAACATTTCTGTCTCTTCGGATTTTGTAGTCGAGAACCTCACCCTAATTTCCTTATCAGGAGAAGTTGTTTTGCACAGCAATTCAAACTCGATGCAATTGGATCAAATAAAAAGTGGTGTTTACCTAATTCAAATTGAAACTGAAGGTAATATCAGCACTTCAAAAATTGTAGTTCGATAGAAAAAGAGCCCTTTTTCTCTTCTATTTCATGTAAAATCACGAATTGCTGCCTTCAAATCGCAATCAACTCTACAAATCCACTAAATTTGCGTTCATTAATTGAAGAGATACATTCGTTATGACACTTGCAGAAATTAGAAAACAATTTTTCGAATATTTTGAATCAAAGGGACACGAGATTGTTCCGAGTGCACCAATGGTCGTGAAAAACGACCCTACGTTGATGTTTATCAATGCCGGAATGAATCAATTCAAAGACTATTTCTTAGGGAATAGTGTTCCAACAAACCGACGTCTTGCCAATACGCAGAAATGTTTGCGTGTTTCAGGAAAACACAATGATTTGGAAGAAGTAGGTGTTGATACCTATCACCACACGATGTTCGAAATGCTTGGAAACTGGTCATTCGGTGACTATTTCAAAGAAGATACAATCAAATGGTCATGGGAATTATTGACAGATGTGTACGAGATTCCTAAAGACAGATTATATGTTACGGTTTTTGAAGGAGACAAAGCGGATGGCGTTCCTGTAGATCAAGAAAGCATCGACATTTGGAAAAAGTACATACCTGAAGACCGCATCATTTTAGCGAATAAGAAAGATAACTTCTGGGAAATGGGTGATACTGGCCCATGTGGTCCTTGTTCTGAAATCCATGTTGATCTTCGTTCAGAAGATGAGCGCCAAAAAGTTGATGGAAAGTCATTAGTAAACGAAGATGATCCGCAAGTTGTAGAGATTTGGAACAACGTATTCATGGAGTTCAACCGCAAGGCAAATGGATCATTAGAGCTACTACCTGAAAAACACGTTGATACTGGAATGGGACTTGAACGCCTAGCCATGGCACTTCAAGGAAAACAATCCAACTACGATACTGACTTGTTCCAAGGCTTGATCTCTCACATGGAGAAAATTTCAGGCGTTGCTTATGGTAAGAACGAAACAACTGATATCGCGTTGCGCGTAATCGCCGATCACGTTAGAGCTATTGCTTTCTCTATCGCAGATGGTCAACTTCCATCAAACACGGGGGCTGGATACGTAATTCGTAGAATTCTTCGAAGAGCTGTCCGTTATGGATACCAAACACTTGGATTGCAAGAACCATTCATGGCAGAGTTATCTGGAAAGTTAACAGAACTGATGGGTGGTGCTTTTGGAGAATTGGTGGCGCAAAAAGAACTGATTCGTAAAGTAATTCATGAGGAGGAAACAAGCTTCTTCAGAACCTTAGAGCAAGGACTTCGTCGAATGGATCTCGTGATCAACAAGACGAAACTCGCGAATCAAAAAGAGATTGAAGGATTTATCGCTTTCGAATTATACGACACGTACGGATTCCCATTCGATCTCACATCGCTAATCGCACGCGAAAATGGATTGGATGTTGATGAAAAAGGATTCGAAGAAGAACTGAACCTTCAAAAAGAACGATCAAGAGCTGCAACAGCAATGGAAGCGGACGATTGGATTACGCTTTGCGATGATAAAGTAGAAGAATTCGTTGGTTACGACCTTCTTTCAACACACGTAAAGATTGTGAAGTACCGTAAGGTAACTCAAAAGAAAAAGACATTCTTCCAAGTAGTATTCAACCTTACACCATTCTACCCAGAAGGTGGTGGACAAGTTGGAGATACTGGACATATTGAATACGGTGATGAGAAAGCATACATCATTGACACGAAAAAAGAGAACGGCTTGATCATTCATAAGATGAAGGAATTGCCTGAAAGTTTGAAAGCGAATTTCTTAGCTGTGGTGAATGAGAAAAAACGTCATGCTTCGGCAAACAACCACTCTGCCACTCACCTTCTCCACCATGCATTGCGCACGGTACTTGGTGATCACGTAGAACAAAAAGGTTCTTTGGTAAATTCTGATTATTTACGGTTTGATTTCTCTCACTTCTCGAAGGTGACAGATGAAGAACTGGCTCAGATTCAAACAATGGTTTCCGATGAAATCAGAAAGAACATCATGCTTGAAGAAAAGCGAAATACTCCAATGGAGATCGCTCAAGAAATGGGTGCAATGGCACTTTTCGGAGAGAAATACGGTGATACGGTTCGTGTGATCAAATTTGGCGATTCAGTGGAATTGTGTGGAGGAACACACGTTCGATCGACTGGAGAAATCGGATTATTCAAAATCACTTCAGAATCTGCAGTTGCTGCGGGAGTTCGTAGAATTGAAGCAATCACGAATGAAAAAGCAGAAGCATTCTTTGAAAAGAAAGCGGCTACTCTGGATGAAATCGCAATTGCGTTCAAAAATCCAAAGGATATCGTGAAGGCAGTGACTGATCTTCAAACGAAAAACAGTGCACTTCAGAAGGAAATTGAACAACTGAAGAAAGGCCGCGCGATGCAAGTCAAAGCGGATCTTAAAGGAAAGATTGAAGAGTTGAACGGTGTGAACTATTTGGATGCCATCATCGATTTAGACGCACCTTCGATTAAGGACATCTTGTTTAATCTGAAAGGCGAAGTGGACAACTTTGTTGGTGTGATTGGCGGTAAAGACGGTGGAAAATGCAGCTTGAGTATCATTGCAGCAGATTCAGTTGTTTCCGATAAAGATTTCCATGCGGGTAATACTATTCGCGAGGTTTCTAAACTCATCCAAGGAGGTGGTGGTGGACAACCAAATTTTGCCACAGCTGGCGGAAGAAATGCCGATGGATTGCAAGAAGCGATATCAATTGTAAAATCGAAGATTTAAGATTTGGAGGAAGAAAAGCACGTTTTACTCATCGCCTACTACTGGCCGCCTTCTGGTGGAGCTGGAGTACAGCGATGGTTGAAAATGTTGAAATATTTATCCAAGGACAATGTAAAATGTACTGTCATAACAGTTGATCATAAAAAAGCTTCTTACCCAATACTTGACGAATCCTTGTTAAATGAGATCGAACCAAACATTCATGTTATCACAACTAGCACACGTGAACCTCTGAATGCGTACAAAAAAGTTACGAATTCAAAGGAAACACCCTATGCTGGATTTGCCAATGAATCCAACCCATCAGCTTTGAAGAAATTTGCTCGATGGATACGCGCGAACTTCTT
>CAJQOB010000292.1 GCA_905479845.1 uncultured Flavobacteriales bacterium | reverse complement strand
TTGGTAAACTCAAACAACTAGGTTTTCAACAAAATTATGATAGAAATCAATGGGTTGAATAGTTCTTAAGGAACGACTAGTTACACCAGCTGGGACAACAAATGTTTGTTGAGCTCCAGTGTAGCTAAATGTTTGAGAAGTCGCTGGAACGCATGTGTCAACAGCAGTTGGCATTGCGTAAGTAACAATAGCGTCACACATTGCTGAATCTGTGTCCGCCGTAATATCTGGAACACATGTAATTTCTGGACATTGTGCATTAGCATTTTGAGCCAACGCAAAGAGTGATAGTCCAAGTGTTAATTTGAATAAATTCTTTTTCATCAGTTTAGTGTTTAGTAGGTTGAATAGAAACGATAAAATCTGAGAATTGATCTTCATCTGTCAGCTCAATGAGGTACGTGCCATCGACGATTTCAGATGCGAATGAATTGAGTTGAACTCTTGATTCAATCATTTCATCAGCCGTGATACGGATCGAGGCATTGTTTTTTGTCATTGACCAAACAAAATCAATTGCTTCCGAATTCGTGTTTTCGAATTTCACGGATAGAAATCGCTCTTGATCAACAACAATCATTGAATAAGAAATGGAAATACCATTTACTTGCTGGACGAATGTCCAATCTTTTCCAATTTGATCGTTTTGTGTAATTTCTTGAGGAGGACAAGTGTCAACGGCGTACGCTGACTGAATTGCACTTCCCATCACTATCGCAGTTGTTAACGCGAGTAGTGGCTTTTTGATAGGTGTAACCATAGTTAGTGAATTTTGTATTCACGAAACTAGTGATTTTTGTTAAAAACTGAACGAGAAAAGTGTCGAAATTAACTTATTCCTGAACCTGCTTCGAAGTCTTTCTCAGGAGAAATAAAACTTAACTCACCTTCAGCATTTTCTGCCATCAAAATCATCCCGTTTGATTCCACTCCGCGGATTTTTCGGGGAGGAAGGTTCATCAGTACCGTAACTGTTTTACCAACAACTTCTTCTGGAGAGTAGTGTTTTGCAATTCCAGAAACGATAGTTCTTTTATCAAGTCCGGTATCAACGGTTAATTTCAACAGTTTGTCAGCCTTCTTGATTTTCTCGGCATCCAAAATCTTCCCAAGTCGGATATCCATTTTGGTGAACTCATCAAATGAAGCATCTTTTTTCTGAGGTTCGAAAACTGTTTCAACGACTCTGCTTGCGTTGAGCTTTTCAACTTCAGCTTCCACCAATGAATCTTCAATCTTTGGGAAGAGAATAGGCGTTTTGCTTGTTGAATGTCCAGCAGGGATCAATTCAAATTCGCTCGCGTCATCCCAACTTTTGCTCACAAAATTCAGGGCTGAACTAATTTTCTTTGCTGTTGAAGGCAAGAATGGTTGAAGAACAATGCTGAGTTTTGCAGTAATTTGCATTGCTATATTCATGATCGTACGTACGCGCTTTTCGTTCGCTGGATCCTTGATCATTTTCCAAGGCTCGGTTTCTGCCAAATATTTGTTTCCGAGACGAGCTAAGTTCATTGCTTCTGCTTGCGCATCTCTCAACTTATATTGATACACTAAATCAGAAATCTTCGTTGAGAATTCAGCCATTTGTGTCACAACTGATTTATCCAAATCAGTTAATTCTCCACGTTCCGGTACTGCACCATCGTAGTATTTCTGCGTAAGAACAGTCACACGATTCACAAAGTTTCCGAGGTTATCAGCCAATTCGCTGTTGATTCGAGTTTGATATTCTTTCCACGTAAACTCACTGTCCTTCGTTTCAGGAGCAATTGATGTCAACACATATTTCAACTCATCAATTTTCTCAGGGTACGCTTCGATGTACTCATGCAACCAAACCGCCCAATTACGGGAAGTAGAGAATTTATCTCCTTCGAGATTCAAAAATTCGTATGCCGGAACATTATCAGGAAGGATTAAACCTTCATGTGCTTTCAATAAAATAGGGAAGATGATCGCGTGGAATACAATGTTGTCCTTTCCAATGAAGTGAACCAGTTTACGATCACCTGTCCAGTAATCTTTCCAGTCCTTACCTTTATCAGCAGCCCATTGCTTTGTTGCTGAAATATATCCAATTGGAGCATCGAGCCAAACGTACAGCACCTTTCCGTCACCACCGTCAACAGGAACTTTTACTCCCCAATCTAGGTCACGCGTCATGGCACGAGGACGTAGTCCACCATCAATCCAAGACATGCATTGTCCAACAACTTGGTTTCTCCACTTTGCCGGGTCGTGTTGTTGAACACCGTCTAGTTTGCCTTCCTTGATCCAGTCTTTCAACCATTCTTCATGGCGCTCCATTGGCAAATACCAATGTGATGTTTCTTTCATCACAGGAGTTTTTCCACTTAAAGTTGAAGTTGGCTTGATTAATTCCGTTGGGCTCAACGCAGATCCACAGTTTTCACATTGATCTCCGTAAGCACTTGGGTTCTGACATTTCGGGCATTCACCAGAGATATAGCGATCCGCTAAAAACTGATTGTACTCCTCGTCATAATACTGTTCACTCGTTTCCTTTGTGAAATGATCTTTATCATTTAGAACCTTGAAGAAATCTTGTGCCGTTTCGTGATGGATTTCTGCCGAAGTACGGTGAAATATATCGAATGAGATATTGAAGTCGTTGAATGCTTTACCAATGATCCCATTGTATTTGTCAACGATTTCCTTTGGCGTTGTTCCTTCTTTTTTTGCTCTTAACGTGATTGCTGCTCCATGTTCATCACTTCCACAAATAAAGGCCACGTCATGATCATTCATTCGAAGAAAACGCACGAAAATATCTGATGGAAGGTAAACTCCTGCTACATGTCCTAAATGAAGGGGTCCGTTAGCGTAGGGTAGGGCGGCCGTGACCGTAAATTTGTCTTTGCTCATAACTGAGAATCACTTTAATAATTGATGTTTTGGAAGCCACAATAATGATTCGAGGCTCCAATAGTTTGCAAAGATAATTGAAAAGAGCAATTCTGGTTGCTACATTAAGACCTAACAGCTTGAATAAACCTCAAGCGCTATTTCCTTTTCAACAAATTGGATGTCGAATGATTCTAATTCCTTTAAAATCGGAGTATAAACCTCAGGTTGAACAGGAAGTGTAACTCCTTTTGTCTTGAGTTCACCGTTCAAAATCATTTTAGCGCAAATGGCAGCTGGAAGTCCAACAGTGTTCGACATTGACGTATAAACCTGATCTTCCCCAATGTTCACCATATGTGAAGTAATTCCGAAGTTTTTACCATTCAATTCGTACTCAAACTCATGAATCATCACCAACATGTCTTTGTCTCCATCATTCAATGAGAGTTTGTGTTCCAAGATTTGCTGCAGTGCTTGAGCTGGAGTTGGGTGTTCAATTTCGATTAAAGGTTCATCGTTAAAAACACCTAGCCACTCGAAGCGGTGATATAAATGAATACGGTCTTCTCTTAAAAATTCTTTTAGTTTTTCTTCAACCGTCTTAGTTGCGTGGTATGGTAAAAATGAATTCAAGAACGAACGTGGAGTAATGTTCTTTTGTACATTCATTTTATAGGTGTCATCTGTCATTCCTAACTCAATGAATACATTCCATGCTTCGCAATATCCTGGTCGACGAAGTGTTCCTCTGAAAATTGTTGGAATGTTATCCAGTCCATAAGTCGATCGATAAGAAAGAGAATCTCGATTGGCATAACCAACAAAGCTCCCAAAACCATCAATGGACATGTTATGGAGTCGTCCAAATAGACGATCGTAAGGAATATACTTGTACTCTCCGTTCTGAATGAACGATGCCGCACCACCTTGTCCCGCGAGAACAACATTTCTAGGGTTCCAAGTGAATTTGTAATTCCAAGGATTGTCGTCACTTTCGGGAGCAATCAATCCTCCACAAAACGACTTAAAACTTGTCACTTTTCCACCGCGAGATTGAACGGAATGAATAATTTTCATTGCGCTCATGTGATCCAAACCAGGATCAACGCCAATTTCATTCATGATGACAATTCCTGCATCTTTTGCTTTTTGATCAAGCGATCGCATCTCCTCTGAAATGTAAGATGGCGTAATTAAGTCTGTTTTTAACTCAATACAGTCCAAAGCTACTTCATAATGAAAACGAGCTGGCAACATTGAAATCACTAAGTCACTTTTTTCAATTTCTGGCTTGCGTTGCTCAGAATCAATAGCGTTGAATACAGCAGCCTCACCGTTTTCGTGACCTGCGATTTTCTGCTTCACAAGATCCAGATCTCTATCGACAACTTTGATCTTCCAGTTGAACTCTGAAGACCTTTCAAGCATATATCTGATAAGCGAAGAAGATGAGAGTCCAGCTCCTAATACGAGTATTGATTTTGGGGAGAGTTGTTGCATATGGTCAAAAATAGAGAATCCTTTGGGCTTTGAAAGCGTTAAATTAAATTCTTTTTAACTCAAACTTTGTTAAAATTATCGTAGGAATTCAAGATATGCCTGATTTTGTAGTGTTTGGATCGAATTCGCTAAAGGTTTGTGCTTATTGAGAAAACAGTTATTTTTGTTATCCAAATTAATTTGAAACTATGGGTAGAGCATTTGAATACCGAAGAGCAGCAAAAGAAAAACGTTGGGATAAGATGTCAAAGTTGTTCCCTAAATTGGGAAAGGCGATTACACTTGCAGCAAAGGAAGGTGGAATTGATCCTGATACCAACGCAACGTTGCGAACAGCGATTAAGAATGCGAAGGCTGAGAATATGCCCAAAGACAATATCGAATCTGCAATTAAGCGTGCACTCGCCAAGGATGCTGATGATATTTCTGAAATCTTGTACGAAGGAAAAGGACCACACGGTGTTTTGGTATATGTTGAATGTGCTACAGATAACCCAACGCGTACTGTTGCCAATGTGAAGTCATACTTCAATAAGGCAGGAGGATCAGTTGTTCCAAATGGTTCTTTCGAATTTATGTTCAATAGGAAATGTGTGTTCGAATTCGAGAAGACGGAAGAAATGGATTTGGAAGAGATGGAATTTGAATTAATTGATGCGGGGTTAGAATCAATTGAGTCACAAGAAGACCGTGTCTTTGTTTATGGTGATTACACAGCCTTTGGAACCCTGTCAACGGGACTTGAAGGGATGAATATCGATGTACTTAAATCAAACCTGCAGCGTATCCCAATGTCTACAACAGATTTCACAGATGAACAATTGGAAGACATTGAAAAAATGCTGGATAAAATCGAAGATGATGATGATATTCAACAAGTTTTCACAAATATTGCCTAGAGAGCCCGTATTTATTTGGAAATAAACATAATAAAATCGCTTTTTTGGAGTTCTTCAGCATGAAGAATACAAACTGCGAGGAAAATTACATGAGAAATATACTCAAAATAGGAGGTGCGTCATTGGTGATCATATTCGCTATGGTAGCCTGTTCAACTGAAAAGAATACTGCTATTTCGCGGAATTACCATAGCTTGAATGCTCATTACAACGGGTATTTTAATGCCAACGAACTAATCAAGCAATCGATTCATACGTACCAATCCTCACGAGAGGAAGATTACTACTCTTTGCTACCAATCAATCCTGTTCCAGACGAGAAAGAAGTTGCAGGAATGTATCCGGCTATCGATACGGCAATTGTGAAGTGTACGAAAGTAATTCGAGATCATTCGATGCCAAGTAATGATCGTCCCTCAAAGAAGAAAGAAGAACACAATCGTTGGATTGATGAAAACTGGACACTAATTGGAGAAGCACTTTACTATCGAAGAGATTACGAAGGTGCAATGAAGAATTTCAAGTTTATCCGAAAATTCTACAGCGATGATCCTTCTTTGTTCATCGGAGAATTGTGGATGGCAAAAACGAACATGGCAAAAGGCGATTTGACTGGTGCTAAGTTTAACCTTGACAATTTAGACGCTGCGATTGCTGAGCAAGAAAGCGGAGATCAAGAAAAGGTTGTAAAAAAGGGGAGTAAAAAAGAGGTGAAACCAGCTCAGTTCCCTAAGAAAATTCGTTTTGATTTTGAAAAAACGAAAGCGGAACTCGCATTACTAAGAGGTGAGAAAGTTCAAGCGATTCAGTACCTTGAAGAGTCGTTAAAGCATACACGACTTGGTGACAAAGCGGGGAGAGCTCGAGTTCATTTTATTTTAGGTCAACTGCATGAAGAGCAGGGGAACAAAGCGGGTGCAGCAGCTCATTTTAGTAAAGTAATTCGTGGAACATCATCGTATGAGATGGCGTTTAATGCTCGCCTGAAGAGAACCTTTCTTGGAGAAGGAGACAAGGTGAAAAAGGATTTGCTTAAAATGCTTCGTGATCAAAAGAACGCAGAGTTCAAAGATCAGATTTATTACGCCCTGGCCGACATGGAAATCCGTGAGGGTGATGTTGCCCAAGGGAAATCATACTTACATCAATCGGCATTTTATTCTGTGAATAATACGCGCCAGAAGGGAATGGCATATGAGCGTTTAGGGAACATGAGTTTTTCTGAAAAGAATTACGTGCATGCTCAGAAATACTACGACTCTTGTGGTCGAGTGATCGCTGATACGTATCCAAATGCAGAAGCGATTAGAAACAAAGCAATCAAACTTTCTGATTTAGTAGTGGCAGTCGAAACAGCGCAGTACGAAGACAGCGTTCAGCGAATTGCAGCGATGTCGGAAAGTGATAGAAAGTCTTTCCTGAAAGATCTGATCAAAAAGATTGAGAAGGAGGAAAAGGCACGTAAGGAACGTGAAGCGGAGCGCTTGTTAGAACTTCAACAGAATGAGAATCTTTTTGCGCAAACTGGAACGGGTTCGAAATGGTACTGGAACAATCAAAAGGCGCGAGCTGAGGGTTACGAGGAGTTTAGACGTCTTTGGGGAGAGCGAGAAAATGAGGATGATTGGAGACGATCAGATAAAGTTCCAAGTTTCGTTACTGATGGCGATCCCGAACTTGGCGATGGTGATTCATCTAACGTTGCAGATGTGATTCAAGATGACACTTTATCTGTAGAATCATTAATGAGAGGTTTACCTCTGAATGATTCCCTAATGGCTTTGTCGAATGAGCGTTTGCTTGAGGCGTATTATAATGCCGGGTACCTGTACAAAGATCAATTAAACGAGGCGAAGTTGGCGGAAGTAAACTTCAGTAAGGTGCTTGAAAAGAATATTGAGAACAAGCATAACCTTTTGTCGGCGTACGAATTGTACACGATGTATCGAAACACGAATCCAACGAAAGCGGAGGAGATGAAAACGTACATCTTCAATAATTACACGAATAGCGATTATGCTAATTACCTGCGCGATCCGGACTTCTTCATTAAGAAAAAAGAAAGAGACGCGTTAGCTGAGGAATCGTATACTCGCGTACTTGAGCGTTACAACAAAAAGCTGTACGGTCCTGTCCTTGCGCAGGCTGAGAAGGTAATCAATGATGAACCTGAGAACATTTTTCGTGCTAAGTACATGTTATTGAAAGCAATGTGTTTAGGTCAGCGTTTCGATGATAAAGATACCCTATTACCAACCTTAAATCGAGTGTTGGATGAATATCCGAAAACTCCTGAGGCTGCAAGAGCCAAGGAAATGATTAATATAATTAAGAACGGTTATTCGGAGAATATTATAGCTGATTTCTCGAGCAAATCACCGTATAAGTACAATGACCGTGTGAAGATGATGGTCGTTGTCTTTCCAGATGAAAAACGAAGTTCCTCCGACGTGAAATCTAGAATTTCAGATTTCCATAGAGAGTTTTTTAGTCGCGATCGACTGAAAATTAAATCGAAAGTGTTCAAGGAAGGAAGTGTGATCATTGTTGATGAATTCGAGAACGAATCAGCTGCCGGTAAGTACATTACAGCGTACAAAAACACGCGTAAATACCTTCTTGACCTGCAAAATGCGAAGATTATGATGATCTCTCAAGAAAATCTCATTATCTTATTGCAGAAACAAGACTCGAAAGAGTTCGATTTATTTTATGAAGAATATTACTAAGCTATGAAGAAGAAAGTTGGAGTGATGGGAGATAGTCCCGATCGTTTAAACGTTATCGTGGAGGGTTCGAAAATTGTAGGTGATTTCATCGCAGAATCGAACGTGCGTATTGATGGGGAAATTCAAGGAAATGTCTCTTCGTCAGCAAAAATTGTAATAGGAAGAACAGGAATCATTAACGGAAACCTTATTTGCTCAGATTCAGATGTTGAAGGGAGAATTGAGGGGATACTAAAGGTTGAAAACTTGCTTACCCTTCGTTCAACGGCTAAAGTGACGGGAGAGATAACAACGGCAAAAATCCAAATCGAGGAAGGTGCTGAATTCTCTGGTAATTGTAAAATGAGCAACTTCAGCCCGAGTACAACAACTAGTGCAGCAAAAGAGAATACGCTTCAAGAAGACGTAGTATACTAATTCGACTAATTTCATGAGTAACGAACAGAAGAAACAGCCCTCTTCACGTTCCCGACTTGCGCGCCTCTCCGGAATGGGGATGCAAATGGCAGGTACGATTTTTATCTTTGCTATGCTTGGAAGGTGGTTGGATGAGAAGTATCCAAGTGATAAGAAGTGGTGGACAGTTGGACTCGTTCTTTTCGCGACTGTTATGTCCATGTACAACATCCTTCGTCAAGTAAATAAGATGAATCAAGATGAAGATGAGCTCAAAAAGAAATAAGTTGTTCTTTGTTGGCTTGCCCATAGCACTTGTAATTGCCTTTTCGATTCATGTTTACTTGCATTCCGCGTATAATTATGACCTTTTCGGAAACTTCATTATTGCATCCTATCTCTTTAATTTTGGCTTCGTCCTTTTAGAGGTTCGCTTACTTAACTTACGAAGAATGAAAGAGGGTGCCAACCTGGGAAATGTCTATCTCAGCATGAGCATGCTGAAATTCTTAGTGTTTTTTGCCGTGTTTCTTCCTCTTTTCAAGCTTGATGGCGTTCAAGATCGATTTGAGTATTTCGGCTTTTTTGTTCCCTATGCCATTTGTCTTGTCGCTGGAACTGCATTTTTGATTCACATTTTGAAGCAGTCCGATTAGAGTAAGCAAGCAACCGAGTGCTAGGCTGGGTCGAAGTACATATCTAAATCCGCCTGTTCAAGCACCCGAAAACTCTCAGTTTCCATCTCGTTGACGACAGAAATTCGACCTCAGATGAAATAAATTCAAAATTAATTTCGAATCCTTTTACCATTCACAGTTTTATCCTTACTTTTGCACCGATTTTAATCAACTAGAAGGTTCGTAGATATGAACAAATTTTGGAAAGTTTTAGTAGTGGCAGTGGCGTTGATTCCAGCTGTTACTTTTGCAGGTCACCACGAAGGAGAAGCTCCGAAAAAGGAGTTGACTAAAGAGGAGGCACGAACGAAAAATACGGAATACGTAAAGCATCACACGCTTGATTCGCACGATTTCGGATTATTCACAAACGAAGAAACTGGATCTCACATTGGTTTCCCTTTACCGGTAATCCTTTGGGAAGATGGTTTACATGTATTCATGTCTTCATCATTTCACCCAGAAGAAGGAAATGAGCACGGTGTTGCGGAGTCAAATGGAAAGTACTTCATGATCGGTCATCACGACGGACAAGTGTATTCATGTGATGAGCACGGAAATATCTTGGAAGATGTTTCTGAAGATGCAGAAGGAAACGAAGTTGTGTCTGAAATTCAACCATTAGACTTCTCAATTACTAAGAATGTATTCAGTACAATTTTGATTTGTTTGCTTTTGTTCTTCGTGTTTAGAAGCGTTGCTAAATCTTATGCATCTGGCTTAGCACCAACAGGAGCTGCTAAGTTCTTCGAGCCTATCGTACTGTTTATACGTGATGAGATCGCAATTCCAAACATTGGAAACGATTACAAGAAATACATGAACTACTTGTTGACTGTATTCTTCTTTATCTGGTTCTTGAACCTCGCAGGGATGACTCCTCTAGGGATTAACGTAACAGGAAACATCGCCGTAACAGCTGGATTAGCAATTTTCACATTCCTTATTACAAACCTTTCAGCAAAGAAAGACTACTGGATGCACATCTTTTGGATGCCAGGAGTTCCAATTCCGATGAAAATCATGTTGATTCCAATCGAGTTGGTTGGATTGGTTGTTAAGCCTTTCGCCCTAATGATTCGTTTGTATGCGAACATGTTGGCAGGACACATTGTATTGGGAAGTTTGATCGCGGTTGTAGTATACTTCGATTCATACCTCGCTAAAGGAGCTTTCGTTGGATTGACATTCTTTATGAACATCATTGAGTTGTTGGTTGCAGCATTGCAAGCTTATATCTTCACTATGTTGACTGCTCTATACTTCGGTTCAGCAGCAGCAGAACACGCGCACGAAGAAGCGCATTAATTAATGTATATTTTTAACCCTAAATATAAATAAAGATGGAATCAGTAGAAATAATGGCTGGAGCTGTTAAGTTGATTGGAGCTGGATTAGTTGTAATCGGTGTAGGTGTTGGTATTGGACGTATCGGTGGATCTGCAATGGATGCAATCGCTCGTCAACCAGAAGCTACAAACAAAATTCAAACAGCAATGTTGATCGCAGCAGCGCTTATTGAAGGTATTGGATTCGCCGCGTTATTCGCAGTATAAGACAAACCAAATTTTTCTTACTGTCGCAACGGTTGGTTGCGACAGTAAGATTTTTAGAGTTAAAAGACAAAAAGAATAGAACATGGATAAGTTATTAGATCAATTTTCATTTGGATTATTTTTCTGGCAAGCATTATTGTTTATCGGATTGTTATTGCTTTTGAGAAAATTCGCTTGGAAGCCAATCTTAGGAGCTGTAAACGAGCGTGAGGAAAAGATTTCTGAATCGTTGGATCTTGCAGAGAAGACAAAGAAAGAAATGGAAACTCTTCAAGCGCAAAATGAGAACTTGTTGAAAGAAGCACGTGCTGAGCGTGATTCAATGATCAAAGATGCGAAGGAAACAGCCAACAAAATGGTTGAAGAGGCAAAAGGGAAAGCAAAAGACGAAGCTGAGAAAGTTATGACTTCAGCTCGTGAGTCTATCAATGCAGAGAAAGCAGCAGCAATCACTGAATTGAAAACTCAAGTTGCAGCATTCTCTATTGAAATCGCGGAGAAGTTAGTACGCGGAGAACTTTCTGCAGCTGACAAACAAAAAGCATTGGCCGATAAGTTGGCTGAAGATATTAACATGAATTAATCATCCAACGATGAGGAATACAAAAGTAGCAGCGCGATACGCAAGAGCTTTACTGGATTTAGCAATCGAACAGAAAAACGTGGATTCCGTTTTGGGAGACATGCAAGTATTTTCGGCTACAGTAAAAGATTCGAGCGATTTTGAGTTGTTGTTATCAAGTCCTGTTGTTAAAGCGGATAAAAAGATTGAGATTTTCAAATTGGCATTCGAGCCTTTCGAGAAAAGTACTCAAGACTTTATTGCTTTGATCACAAACAACGGTCGTGAAGCAATGCTCGGAGATATTGCTGAAGCATTTGAAGCACAAGTGAAAGAGCACAGAGGAATAGTGCCAATGACAATTACGTCAGCAACACAATTGGATGCTTCAACGCGCGATGCAATCATTGCGAAAGTTCAATCTTCTGTTGAAGGAAAATTGGAGGTAGAGGAAAAAGTAGATGAATCACTAATCGGTGGTTTCGTGGTTCGAATGGGAGATCAGCAAATCGATGCTTCTGTTGCGAGTCAATTGAATAATTTAAAACAACGTTTAACACGATAATCTTTATAAGATGGCAGATGTAAAACCGGCAGAAGTTTCTGCAATATTAAAAGAGCAATTATCTGGATTCCGTTCGGAAGCAGAATTGCAGGAAGTTGGTACTGTACTTCAAATTGGAGATGGTATTGCACGTATCTATGGACTAAAAGGAGTTCAATACGGTGAATTGATCGAATTTGATGGAGGATTGCAAGGAATTGCATTGAACCTTGAGGAGGATAATGTTGGTGCCGTTCTTTTAGGACGTTCAACTGAAGTAAAAGAAGGAGACACTGTTAAGCGTCTTGGTCGTATTGCCTCAGTAAACGTTGGTGAAGGAATCGTTGGTCGTGTTGTTGATACTTTGGGTAACCCAATCGACGGTAAAGGTCCAATCGAAGGTGAATTGTACGAAATGCCTATCGAGCGGAAAGCGCCAGGTGTTATCTACCGTCAGCCTGTTGATGAGCCAATGCAAACTGGAGTTAAGGCCGTTGATGCCATGATTCCAATTGGACGTGGACAACGTGAGTTAGTGATTGGTGACCGTCAAACTGGTAAAACAACAGTTTGTATTGATACAATCATTAACCAAAAAGAATTTTACGATGCTGGTGAACCAGTATTCTGTATCTATGTTGCAGTTGGTCAAAAAGGATCTACAGTGGCTGGAATCGTGAAGAAATTAACTGACGCTGGTGCAATGGCTTATACAGTTGTTGTTGCCTCGAATGCTGCTGATCCTGCTCCAATGCAGTTTTACGCTCCAAT
>CAJQOB010000291.1 GCA_905479845.1 uncultured Flavobacteriales bacterium | reverse complement strand
TGGGCAATCATCGGAGATTGTAACGCTCTCGTCGTGCCAGTTACGCATGAACATACCGATTACTTCGTAACCTTGCTCAATCAAGAGGTGGGCAGCCACACTGGAGTCAACTCCGCCAGATAATCCTACTACTACGCGTTTCATGCTGCAAAAATACGACTATTTCTAGTTTCTAGAGTTAATTTTGAGGTTTACAAAAGTAACATGTTGAGTTGTTACAATTTGTCATGTTGCCTCTTTGGGGTCTAATGCCTCGATTAACAATTCTTGACAAAACTGAACTGACAATCGCGGAACTATTTTTGTACATTCGCTTCATATGAAATATATTCTTGTCGCCTTCTTTGCTTTTTCTTCTTTCGGGTTCTTATCTGCCCAGAGTTGTGATCAGGTATTGTTTACCGGTAAGGTGCGGGATACGCTTCGGCCGAATACGTTTTACAATTTGATGGTAATTAATCGCACAACAGGGCGTGGTGCATTTGGTCAACCAGACGGAACGTTTTCGGTGTACGCGAGTAATGGTGACAGTATTTCACTATCAATTACAGGTTATCCAGCGGTTCACACGAGTGTTGTAGCCGATTCCAATTGTCAATTCAGGAAATCTTTCATTATTGAAGGAGATCCACAAGAGTTTGATCCAGTTGTTGTTCGTCCCTTGAAGAGTTTACAGGAAATTAAAGAAGAACGTCAAGCACTTGCTTTACGTGAAACAAGAACAGTAACTGGGGTAGAGATGCTTCAAAGTCCAATTACGGCGCTGTACCAGGCTTTCTCTAAGAAGGAACGCACTAAACGTTGGATTGCAGAACAAGAGCACAAAGACAATCAGTTCAATATCGTACGTGAATTGATTCGTACCTACATTGCTTATGACGTGATCGAGCTGAATGATGAAGAGTTCGAGGAATTCATCTATTTCCTTAACATGGATGAACAATTCTTGAAGACAGCATCTGAAATGGAGTTGATTACCTTCATCCAGGATAAATTCCAACATTACACCTTAATCAAAAAAAGTAAGGCGAATGGAAGCGGTAGTACAACTGTTTTCGATCGTATTGAGCCAAGAGATTAATTCTTGTTCTTTTCAACTAAAATCATATTTTTGCAATAGTATACTATTCAAATCTTTATTACTGATAACCAGAACGATACGTTGTGTGTGATTGCAGGTGATTTAATTGCAGAAACTAAAGCCTTCAGGCTGTGCCGTTTGGAGGGCGACATTCTGTTTTTTGATTACCACGATAATATCATCATAGAGCTGGAGGATATAAAAGAAGCCTTTGATCTTTATGTGGAGCATTCCAATAATTGTTCGTTTAAAGTACTATTGGCATTTGGCCAGTTTTCAACGATGGAGGTGGACACGCGGAAATATGCAGAGGACAAGTCAATGCCAACTCTCGCCCAAGCAGTTGTGCTTCGTAATTTGGCTCAACGAATGTTAGCTCGGTTTTATCAGCTTCTTAGGAAAGACAAACACCCACTGAAGTTTGCTCGTAGTACCTATGAAGCCTTGATTTGGTTAAGGTCGATCAATTCTAAAGATAGTTGTCAATCAACTGAAGGGTGAACAGGAAAGAATGAAAAAAGCACCGCCAAATAATGACGATGCTTCAGTTTTGCTATTGAGCAGAGTATATCTTTTTTAGTTTCTGTTTTCGATTTCTTCAACTCTTTTTTGGCGTTGCATAGGGTTTTCGCCAGTCTTACGTTTCTTAAACAATTCAAAGCGAGTAGGCTCTGGTTGTTTTGGCCATGAGTTGTTGCTGAAATCTGTGTCGGCTGTTTCCAGGAAAGGATCCATTCGAATAGAGCTTACTTCTTTCTCGAAAATGAAGACTTTACTTACTTCTTCATTCGATCTTCTCCAGATTTCAGCTGGGATACGCACCACTTCGTTCGTTCCGTCTTTAAAATCGAAGCGAAGGATGATTGGCATTGGAATTCCACCAATATCTGAGAATTTCAATTCGTAGAAGTTTTGTCCAGAGTTCAACAAGGCTAATTCTTCTTTTGTTAAATTCTCTTTGAAGTCTTCGTATTCTTTACGATCTAATCCATCAACTTTGTAGATATCGCGTGTTCCGTAGAAATCATCGATGTTTGAATCGCGTTCATTTACTGTTTCTTTAATCGACTCCTTATTTCGGGTGTCTCCGATAAACTGATTTTTTCCTTCGTTTTGCTTTCTTTCAAGCGCCTTTTCAACTTCTGGATTCCTAGTGTCCAATTGGAACCAGTTAACTTCATCTAGGCTTAAGTCTACGTTATCGTTCGTATAGAACCAAGCTCTCCAGAACCAATCCAAATCTACTGCGGATGCATCTTCCATTGTGCGGAAGAAGTCAGCAGGAGTAGGGTGTTTGAACTTCCAACGCTCACAGTAAATTTTGAATGAGTAATCGAATAGTTCACGTCCCATCACTGTTTCTCGCAGAATATTAAGGGCAGTTGCTGGCTTTCCATAGGCATTGTTTCCAAATTGCCAGATCGACTCTGAGTTTGTCATGATAGGAGAGATGTAATCTTTGTTTCCTCTCATGTAATCCGCTATAAGGTAAGCCGGTCCTCGACGAGAAGGATATCCACGCTCCCATTCTTGCTCAGTCAAATACTGAACAAAAGTGTTCAAACCTTCATCCATCCATGTCCATTGGCGCTCATCAGAGTTGATAATCATAGGGAAGAAGTTGTGTCCAACCTCATGAATGATTACTCCCCACATTCCATATTTTGTTCTTTCTGAGTAGGTTCCGTCATCTTCTGGGCGTCCTCCATTGAAACAAATCATCGGGTATTCCATTCCAATCCATTTCGAGTGAACTGAAATCGCCACAGGGTAAGGATATTCAACTGTATACTTTGAATACGTCTTAACGGTGTGAGCCACTAGTTTCGTTGAGTATCGCTCCCACAAAGGATTTCCTTCTTTCGGGTAGTAGGACATCGCCAAAACGTTTTTACCGCTTTCCATTTTCACTCCTTGGGCGTCCCACATAAATTTACGAGACGATGCAAAAGCGAAATCCCTAACATTCGTTGCTTTGAACTCCCATGTTTTCAATCCTTTCTCCTTCGTTTTTTCTGCTTCTTCAGCTTCTTCCTGCGTGACAATCAATACAGGAGTATCTGATTTAGCTGCTTTCTTCAATCGACTGCGCTGCTCGCTAGACAAAACTGAAGATGCATTTTGAAGTTCTCCTGTAGCTCCAACGATGTGGTCTGAAGGAACGGTGATAGAAACTGTGTAATCTCCAAATGGGAGAGCAAATTCACCACGTCCTAAAAACTGCTTGTTTTGCCAACCTTCAACATCGTTGTAAACACACATGCGTGGGAACCACTGCGCGATAGTGTACAAGTAGTTGTCTTCTTCTTCGAAGTGCTCGTAACCAGAGCGGCCACCGATTTCCATTCGGTCATTGATGTTGTACCACCATTTGATTGAAAAGCTAATGCTCGATTTCGGTCCAAGCGGTTTTGCTAAGTCGATGCGCATCATGGTTTTGTTGATGAAGTACTTCATGTCTTTTCCTGAAGTTGACGTTACTTCTTCAATTTTGAACCCTCCATCAAATTCGAACGATTTCTTCTTCACATCATCAATGCTTCTGAAGTCTTCCATTCGCTCAATTTGAATCTTTTTCGTGTCAGAATCTGCTGCACGAACATTCTGATCTAACTGAATCCACAAGTATTCAAGTGATTCAGGAGAGTTGTTTGTGTAAGTAATCGTTTCTTCTCCAGTTATTTTCTGCGTTGCGTCATTGATTGTTACATCAATTTTGTAATCAGCTTTTTGCTGATAGTATGCATGACCTGGTGCGCCTGCTGCATTACGGTATTCATTAGGGGTTGGAATTTCCTGCCCTAGTTGAGCAAATTTGTTTTCCTGTGCACTTAAAGAAAGTGGAAGGAGGAGAGAGATAAGAAGAAGTTGTTTCATATTAGCTGTTTTCAAGTCTGATTTCTTGCACGAATGCATTTTGTAAGAATGTTTGTGTGATTGTCTGGTCACGGTAATAAAGGGTCAATTTATTTTGTTGTTCAGGGAAATCTTCCATCAATAGATCAAACTTTACGCTCAAAGCAGTCGTTATTTCTATCGGAGCAGATTCTAAGTAAAAATGAATCATCCCGCTCAATTCCACTTCACAGCCGATTACGGAGAAGTCTGCCAGCTCATTTTCCGAACTGACAACAAACTGTTCTAGCATCCACTGGGAAATAGCGTCGAAGTTCTTTCTGTTTTGTTCGGCTGATTCAAGATCATCGATGGACCACTTTTTTTCATCAAAAATGCGCTCCAAGTCGTGTGAAGAGACCGTAACCGTTGCTTCGAATTGTTGAGAAATGTCATTGTATTCAACTTCTGCAAAGGCAAAGAAGTAATCGTGCCCAAACACCAGAGATTGCAATCCGCAGAGAAGTATGAGAAGAGTAATTTTCATTTTCGCGAACTAAAGTAATCATTTCAGTAGATTTTGTCAGCTTTCGAGCTTGAACAATTATGGATAATTCGACAAAAAATATCGGGTGAATTGGATTCGAAACGAAGATGTGCGCTTATCATTACTAGCCGACTCCTTGTTGAGTTTAGCTAAACCGCTGTGCTTGAACTATTCAGTGATTCGAGCCATTCTTTGGCTTCATTCTCACACGTAAAGAGTTTGGTTCTTATCGAAGGGCGCTCAACGTTGATCATAAAATTGAAGACCATTTTCTGAGAAAGCGATTTTACGACGATGGCTTCGGCCATTTTGAATCGACTTCCTTCTGGAGAAATGGAGTAGGTGCGCGCTTCTCTTGATGGAACCGTGCGACAACCATATACCGTGAGTTGATAGAATTTTCTATTCTCTCCGATTTCATGAATTTTAACATTTAGTTGGATCGCGTGTTCCAGTTCGAAATCTATATCCTTATCGATGTGGATTTCTATCATCGAATCATCGATAATTGATACCTCTGCTATAGTCTCCAATAAAGTGGTGTTATTGTTTCTCAAACCATCTTGATTTTTGATTCGGCACAAAGATACGACACATTCAATCTTCTATGCAAGCATAATAAATGACTATTCTTCGAATGGTACCTTTTTATCGATGAGCTGCATGTTTAAATATCTGACTAACAGTTTTTTAACATGTGTTAATAGGGTCGGTCTAGGTGCGATTTTTTGGGTTTTTCTATGCGGAAAATACGCTGAATAGTGTACAGCTCGCTACTAAACCGTTAAACTAATTTTAACGCCGAAAAACACCGGGATTTCCCAAAATCACATCCGAAATGCAGCACAATTTATGTTCATAACAGCTCCAAAGGAAGTGAATAGAACTTTGTCGTTTTCGTCAGGTCTATGCTTTGGCAATTCACCATTCTGAATCATGTCGAATGGAGCTGTTACTGAACAGCCATTACGTTTATTACTAGAATATTCAATAAACTATGTCTATTGAATTACAAGTTCACGAATTACTCTTTGACCATTTAGTGTTAGTTCTACAAAGTAAATCCCAGCATTAACATCTAATTGGATGGATGCGTGACTCGTATTTCGGAGTGAATTTGTTGAAACAACTTGTCCTGTTAATGTGAGCACTCTTATCGAAACATCTTCGTAGTCTCGTCCAAAGTCTAAATTAAACAGTCCAGGGGAAGGGTTCGGGAACAGTTTAACCTCCGAAAAGAGTTCTTCTTCCGAGATACTAACATTCCACTCTAGTGGGATACATGCAGAGAATCCATCACATTCTATTCCGTTATCGAGTAGCACATAGACTGCATAACTTCCTTGCATCATAGGGGTGTAGCTCTGACTGGTTGCACCAGGAATGAGGACGAGCCCGTTAACTGGGTCGCAAAAATACCATTGATACGCAGTCGCTGAAACTTGATTGGATGTAAAGGTACCTCCCGATTGAGATACAGTTAGATCAGGCGCTGAAATGGTTAAGTTTAGAATATTCGTTACAGTACATCCGTTCATATCAATTGAAGTACTTGTGTACGTTCCAGATTGATTGTACACTGTTCCATTGACTGCCCATGTATATTTTGTGCACGAGAAAACATCCTCAACTATTGTTGATCTCATGTTTATCGTAAGATTCAATACGTACTCAATTAAACAACCTTCAGGAGTGGTGCCAGTGGCAAAATACGTACCCGACGTAGTATAGGTTTGTCCATTCACTGGCCAAGTGTAGGTATCGCATTCTGAAACGGTCTCATTGATAACTTGGCTATTGTTAATAGTGAGGTTCAGGATAGTCGTTTCATCGCATCCATTCGTACCAACGACTGTGTGAGAGTGCGTACCAGAGCTGGTATACGTCATTCCATTTAATGGCCAGATGTAGTTGTCACAATGTGTTTCATTGATTGTAGTTGTAGTACTAAAATTGATCGTTAAGTTCAACGTATAGAGTTGGATACAATCATTAATGTCAACAACACTGTGGTTGTATACACCACTTGACGTATACGTAGTACCATTTATTGGCCACGTGTAGGTGTCACACGCAGTAATCGTTTCAACAATTGGCGTATTCGTGGTGACCGTTAAATTCAAAACGTAGGTTTGATCACAACCGAATTGATCTTGAATGATTTCAGTATAGGTTCCAGATACTGTATATGTTGTTCCATTAACAGGCCATGTGTAACTACCACATTCGTTTATAACCTGCGTTACTGTATTTTCTGGGTGAATGGTAACAGTATAATTTTCAATAAGAGTACAGCCGTTCGCATCAGTTGTGCTGATAGTGTAGTTTCCAGAGCTCGTTACAATTGTGCCATCGCTTAAGGTGTAGTCTGTACAGCCATCAACAATGTAATCTGCTACATTGATGTTAGTAACAGTAAATGTTTGAGAGTCCATACAACCATACCCGTCGGTAACGGTTACTGTATAGTTTCCAGGTGTAAGGTTGCTGATATCTTCAGAGGTAGGGCCGTTATCCCATGAGTAACTAATTTGACTCTGTCCAGTAACTGTTATGTCGATGGCACCGTCATCATTGCACGTCACGTCTTGCACAATGCCAGAGAAAACCAATGGAACGCAATTCGAGCCTGTTATTTGAAGAGGTGTATATTGAATTTCAAAGGATACAATTGGTGTTTGACAGTAAGGG
>CAJQOB010000290.1 GCA_905479845.1 uncultured Flavobacteriales bacterium | reverse complement strand
AAGTTCGATTTGAATCGCACTTCATTTCCAAACTTTCTTGATTCAAAGTGGTTCACTTCACCGAATGGATTGACACTTCCATTCAGTCCGACTGTCAAGAAATTTTTGAACGTTCCCACACCGTCAAACTCTAATCCTCCGTAGGAGAAAAGTTTTGGTTTATAGAGCTCATCGTAATAGATACTGGCACTTGCCCATTTACGAAGGAAATACTTTCCAGGTGAAAAATCGTTCCAACGAGCATAACTATAGTAACTTCTGGAATTGTTATTATAGAGAAAACCTAGATCATTAGGATCGTATGTATCGCTCTCTTCAGAATAGCCAAAACCATAACGCCAGACTCCTGAAACTTTATCCAATTCGACACTTAGCGCGTGTCCAATTTCCGGCGCGTCACCTTCAAATATCGACGACACCTTTACCTCTGCACCAACAGAAAACTTCCCGTCTTTCGAAAACAAATTTGTCTGCCCCACTGTTACATTCGCATCGCGATTTCCACCTTCTCGCAATACGTTTGTGTTCAACAGGGAGAGTTGACCATTGTTCTTTAAGTTTTGAGAAAGAACAAATACGTTATAATTCGCAAGAGGATGTGTTTGAACCCTCCTTGAATTGCCCGATGGATCAGAAATTGTAGCGAACGCTCTGTTTTCAATAGAATTAAACACACCAATTCCCAAACCAGATGAAGTCCTTCCAGAAACTTTTGTTGCATTAATGAGTGGCGCGAGTCCAGGATTTCCAGTTACTTCTTCGTTCAGGGAATCGTTCACACTGTTTTGTGCAGCACTATAGTTATACGGGCGCGCTCCAATTCTTCGAGAATAGAATACATTTCCAATACTAAATAGATCAGTCCCTTCTAAAAAGAATGGTCGATTCTCATCAAACCTCACTTCGAACGGTCCAAGGTTTAGAACCTGCTTATCAGAGGTCGTCTGGCCAAAATCAGGAATTAAGGTCATGTCTAGTGTGAAGGCATCATTCAATCCATACTTCAAATCCAACCCTCCAGTGATGCGTTGCCCCCACGTCTGTTGCTGCGATGCGTAATCATATGAATTTTCTACATACCCCGTGACATAAGGTGTAAAAGACAATCGAATTGGTGATTTAATGTCTTTCATTCCTACCATTTTCCCTGATTGCGTGATTTCACCAAAAACTTCAGGGTCCACTTTATTCCAATAGGATTTGGAACGATCCCTTCTTACCTGACGAATGAAGTTTATGTTCCATTCTTGCACCGGTTTGTTTGGGAATCGAACAGCCGAAAAAGGAATCTTCATTTCAAATGACCACCCGTAGTCTTGTTTTTTCACAGAACTTCGCCAAACCGCATTCCAACTGACATCAGAGTCATCGGTATACATCAAAGCATCGAGTTCAACACCCGCAGCAGTAACACTAAAGGCAAAAGCATTAATGTTATTCGCATATGGGTCTAGAAAAATTCCGAACCAATCAGCATTTCCCCAATCATCTCTTTGAGAAAGGGTGTAACTCACAGAATCTGGACGTGGATCATACATTTCCCCACCGATGTAAAGCGCATTATCATCATAGTACATCCGCACTTTAGATTCATATTTCGAGGGAATTCCTGGCTGGGGGTAGGATTCAATAAAATCTGTTGCAAGTTCGGCTTTGGCCCATTGCTCCTCTGTCAGTTCACCATCTATTTTGATGGTACTGGCGCTTCTGTCAATTTCGTAGGTACGCGTTTGTGACCAACTTGTTGAAGGCAGAATGAGCACAAGGCTTAGTACTAAATAATATATCGATTGCTGATTCGTCATTTTATCGACTGCAAAAATACGTAATCTGACAAAAGCAATTGACTCTTCGAAAGAAAGTATTTGCTACATGTAAAATTCAATTCATTGTAGATTAATGCACCAAAACCATCTCATTTTTCTCCTCCTTCACACTAAGAATAATCAAGTAAACATCTACTTATCAGCCTATAAAAAAAGAATACCTGAGAGTTTAGATGTAATTAGTCCATTGTTGATTTCATTCAGAATGAAATTGTTTTTCCAAAAACCTTGTAACGCTTTAGAAAAGCAGCCAACCTCAGTTCAAAATATTTCGTTTACTCGACAACAACCATTTCTACCATTTATGAAGTTCTCCCTTTCGTTTCTATTACTCTTTCTCTCGTTCAATGGACTTTCTCAAGTTTGGCAGACCGCTGATGGCCCTAATACTGACCCGCTTTGCGTATCCGTTTATGAATTGGGAGGATACATTTTGACGAATACCAAATGCGCCACATTTGTTTCATCGGATCAAGGAGCGCTTTATGAACCCATTCGGGGTGGAAATAGTACCGGAACCTATACGACCTACAACAATAGAGTTTATTTCTATGATTATTCTAAACTCCAAGTAATTCAAGCCGCCAACGGAAATTGGAACTTTAGCGAACAAAGCCATGGACAAATTCGGGACTTGTATGCCACAGACCAAGGCATGTACTTAGCGAATGACCGTGGGGCAAAATCATCTGTAAATGGTGTCAACTGGATCGATATTAACAATGGCTTGCCTACTGATTGGTATTATTGGCCTACAGGTCCAACATCAGCAGATAGTGCCATGTATCACGTACTGAACGGTATTTGTGCAAATAACAACTCTCTTTTTGCAGCAACTGATAGCGGTGTATATAAAAGTCCGATTTCCACGATTAACTGGCAAGCAATTAACACCGGATTACCTGTCACAACATTCGAGCATATTCGCTGCAAAGGAGACACCATTTTCGCATCCTCACAACAAGATGTATATCGTTCAACTGATGGCGGAATGAGCTGGAGTTTAAGCTGGACTCTCAATTCTGGTGGTATCAATCGAATTCGTACTGCGAATGATTCCGTATTTCTTCTTACTAATGAAGAAGGACTTATCTTTTCTGGAGATTACGGGATCAATTGGAATTCTGCTAACATTGGTCTAGGCGCACTGGATGTTTGGGATATCAATTACATCGACAACTTCTATTTTCTGGCAAGTGCGCAAGGCATTTCGAAAGGATTCAACAATTGGGTAAGCGCTGATTACGGTGCGGTTTGTTCTTATACTCCCGCAATGATTGAATCTCAAAATGGTATTATGGCAATGAGTGGTCAAGAAGCCTTCTATTTAGGAGACGATAGTACAAGCTGGGTAAATACAACTGAAAACATCAGTATTTGGAAAATGACTTCAATAACAATGGTCAATGACAAGTTGATAATATCCCTAGATCCTGATCAGATATACGATTCACTAATTAGAAACTATGAAAGCCCAGACAATGGACTCACATGGACCCCAACTTCTCAGCTCGGTCCGTATGGACCCTATGAACTTCGTTCGAATGGTACAATGTTGAGTGCTCGTTATGGCGATACTGTTCACGTCTCGAGTGATGGAGGTTACAATTGGAGTGAGATTACAAGCCTACCTCCTTCTGGAGCGTTCTGTACAGGAAACTCACCAGTTCTATTTGGTGAAAATAATTGGTTCGTCTTTGGATGTGATGGTTCGGGTAGAATTAATCGATCGAGCGACAATGGTCAAACCTGGGAAGATACTGGACTAGGGCAATCTTGGGGAGGGCGTGTTGAGCGACTATGGGAATTTGGAGACACACTCTTTGCGAGCACTTCATTAGGGCTTTTCTATTCAACAAATCAAGGAGATCAGTGGGATGTTTGTGGGAGTGGTATTCCTGGTATTGGTTCGCCTAATAGTACTACAGTTAAAGGAATGATCAGCTGGCATGGAAACTTCTATGCTTCCAGTAGTAAATATGTCTATGTATCTTTTAACGGAGGCTTAACGTTCGAAATCATCTCAACAGGTTTACCAGATGTTTGGGGTTCTGGTCCTGAAACTGGATCAAACCTTGTTGTTCGTAACGACACCTTGTACTTTGGCACACCTAGATATGGTACCTATTTCGTGGATCTTTTGGCACTGGAGCCCTTTTTAGAAGTTCACGCACAAAAACGTGAGCATAAAATTGAATCCTATCCAAACCCATCAGATGGCATCGTAACCATTGGAATTGGAGAATTGGCTTCAAGTGCTGATCTGGAGCTGTTCTCACTTTCAGGAAAACGGGTTTATGCCACTCATTTGAAGTATTTCAAAGAAAAACAATTTGATCTAACACACTTAAAGGGCGTATATATCCTCAAGATCACAACGGATGAATTCACGGAAAATAAGCGACTTGTACTGAATTAACCCATGTCTTAACAAAGTGCACGAAACTGTCGAATAGAGCTTGTTCATTTTTAATCAGATAAAATTTTATTGAATTGCCTTTAGAATCAGTTCTTATATCTCCCTGATATTAAAGCATTAAGCAAATCGGAAATTTAGCTAGAATGATCAATAAATTAAAACATTCATTTTTTTTGAAATTAGTATTGCGAAAGTGATTTAAATCATTAATTTTGCACTCGCGTTTGAGGAAAGCGATTCTCAGTTAAAAACGTTGGAATATTTGATTACAAATAGCTACGGGGTGTAGCGTAGCCCGGTCATCGCGCCTGCTTTGGGAGCAGGAGGTCGCAGGTTCGAATCCTGCCACCCCGACTAACAAAGGGATGAGAAATCGTCCCTTTTTTTTTGCTAAATTGTATCAAATATGGGCTCGTAGCTCAGCTGGATAGAGCACCTCCCTTCTAAGGAGGCGGTCTCAGGTTCGAATCCTGACGGGCTCACTCTAGAGGACAACTGATCAAAATTGATCGGTTGTCCTTTTTTTGTTTCCTTCAAAAGCCTTGCTACCTCTTCGATTGGAGCAAATATGGAATTTATTCTATTGGTTAGAACTGTGCGATTTTGTTTGCTTAAACATATTCCGTCAGGAAATAGGATTTTTTGAATTTGCATTTTTCTTTCAACGTTCTGTTTTTCCCACCATTGCTGAGGGTTAATGCAAAATTCAAGTGCTTTATTGATGCATTTTTGAAGGTTAGAACTCTCCACAGGGGAGTTAGCGTTTTTTGGTGCTAATTCATTGAGTTCTTTGTGGTATTTCTCTGAGAACTTCAAGTAAAGTTCATCAGATATTTTACCCAACGCATAGCGTTCTTCAACTTGATCTAATTGTTTTTGAATGCGCTCAACATTGGAGGTGACTAAAGCAATGTTTTCTTCTTGCTCTTCAAAGAATGCACTGAAATAAGATGTCACTGCTTGCTTAACTACTGGGACATCCTCTTTGTCAATTTCAAACATAGAAAGTACCTGTGAAAAGTCAGCATGTAGTTTTTTTGCACTTGCTGAATGCTTACACCCTTTGGTTCTGCATTTGTAATAGTAAAGCCCTTTTGCTTTTACTTGATAGCCTGTCATTGGAGTATCACACTCTGCACACCGCATAAACACTTTTAGGGGCAAGTTTTCATCGTACTGCTTGTGTTTATTGGGGTGAGTCGATTTGGCATCGTTTACGATGTTGTTTACCTTCAAAAAGATTGAGCGTGAGATAAGCTGCTCATGTTTGCCCTCAATAACTTCATTTGGGATCATCTTAGACACTATCAACCCACAGTAATATGGATTTTCGAAGATATACGCCAACCTACGTAAATCCATCTTCATCCCTAGGTCTTTTAGACGTTTGACAATCTCCGCGTTTCTAAGTCCTTGCTTCGCTTTCCACATGAAAGCTTTGCGGATTAACTTTCCTTCTTGGTTGACTACAATATTTTGATCCACGCATCGACCTTTATTCAAGTTTGTGAACCCTCTAGGAATACTGTAAGGTGTATATCCCTTACGAATCAACTCAGACATTCCCGTAACCGTTTTGTCACGTCTCAATTCATTGTCCATCTGTGAGAAAAGGAAAAGTATCTTTTGTTGGAATGATCCAGACGAAGTTGTTGGGTCAAGCTCCTGAGTGACTGCCAAGGTAACAACCCCGTAATCACGTAATAAATCCTCGGCAATCTTTGCCCCACCAACACCTGATCTGGAAAACCGCTCGTATGAGTACACGATGATATGTGATATATTCTTGCTTTGCTTAATGTATTTAAGCATTCGCTTGAATTCTGTTCTATCGTCCGTTTTGGCAGATTCATACGTACCTCCGAAGTACTCAACAATATTGAGGTCTTTTTTCTTGGCAAAGGACTTACAGTACTTAAGCTGAGATTCAAGGGAGGTATTATCCTCCTGTGAATGATGAGAAACGCGGGTATAAACCACTGCATTGTTCCCTTTCACTCTTACTTTCAAATCCTTGTATGCGAATGCTAAAAATTGTTCTAATCCAGTCATAATACTGCTTTTAATGGTTGTTTTCAGGAATTACCACACGAATCGCAATTAAGAACACGAACAGCGCAAGAGCCTGAACACTTGCGCTGTGAATTAATCGTATTACTAATTTGCTCTCTCATATAGTCGTGCTTTGTTCAAATATATAGGATTCCAACAATAATATTGCCAAACCTTCTATTTTTTCTAAATATTTGTGATAATCAGTCATGTTACAATTCCTATACTTAGCGATTTTTTTGAATTTCTCAAAAGAAAAGCACTTCATAAACGATTCCTTCGCTTTTTGCATTTTATCGGTCTGCTCCATGATTAGAAGTATTTCTTGATCGACGCCATTTCATAGCCGTGGTCGAATCTCGATTTAATTAGTCGCTTAGTTGATACCAAAGGGTTTCCAATACCGAATGTTGGCTGTGGATTAATAATGACCGCATCAAATTTCTTAATAACCTGTTTTAAGCGATTGTTAAGCGCGATTTCATAATCCCAAGCTCTTGCCTGCTCAATAAGGTAGTTAACCTCTAAGAAGTGATCTATGTCGTTGTTGAATATTTCGTTGAGTGTTAACTCATAGATAGATCGAGCAGCCAATCCAAAAATGGACATTTGTGAAGCATCAATGACACTTGGTTTTCCTGAGTGACAATTAATCACAATGATTTTCCATTCACAATCTTCTGGGTCTTGATTGATCATCTTGATCGCGTCTCCGAGTGGCGACATGTTCATGATCCCACCATCAACATTGTATTTTGACTTTACAATCTTCTCATTCTTAACAAACTTTACTGTTTTGACTGGCTTCCACACGGCAGGAATAGAGGTTGAAGCAATGATACCTTTAACCAAATGCTCATTGGAAACAAACTCGTCATGTGCTACGCTGTGATATTTTCCTGAATTAAGTGATACAAACCCACATTTGAAAATTCCGTTAATCAGGGAACGATCAATGAGTTTTTCCATTTTTCTCCGTAGGGGTGTATTGTCTGCTAGAGCATCGAATTTTTTCATGCTCAATTTTAGTTGAGACTCGATGCTATTGAACAAACCATCCAAAATACCGTTTCGCTTCTTTTTGGAAAAGATCAATCCCATTTTCTCAAAGAAATCCAATTTGAACTCCACACTTGGAAGCAATTGCTTGAACAATGCCTTTACATCAAACTTGACTTTGATTTTTTCCGCTTTTTCATCTGTTTCCAAAAACTCTGAAGTGTAGATTTCAGACACTCCGTTATTGGCTACTTGATTTAACCAAAGGTTATTGAGTTCTGGCAGCTTATTCATGGCAACCATGATCCCGTTTAATGCTCCAACACTCACTCCTGTAATCAAATCGAAGTGCATAGGTGTGTCAAGCCCTGTAATCTGTTTCCAATTGTCATTGATATAATTGAGCGCACCTAACTGGAATGTCCCTTTAAATCCTCCTCCGCCTTGTACCAAGGCATATTTTATCTTTTTCATAATGCTGTTACTAATCTTTGAATATTTTCATTCTACCCCCTTGATTGAATCGTCCATATTGTGTGGCAATTCCCTTTTTAGGTACTTCAATTACAACATCAACATCGTGTTGAAATTCATTGCTTCCACGAAACGCTCCATGCTTTGTGGCTTGGAACACGTAAACAAATGAAATGTCCGGGTATTGTTTGCCTAGACGAACCAAGTCATCTGGCTTTAAACGCATCTTGGTTACACTGTCCAAGAAAACGAAGTTGTAGGATGACAAGTCCGAAGGCAAATAATCTGACACATAGAATTCGTCATGCTCTGATTCTGTATCTTCGAGTTTTTGCTGTAAAGTATCATCAAGTTCTTCCTCTTTAGCCACATAAAGTACCGATCCATGGTTTCGTGCCAGATACCCTGCGAACTCAATCATCAAATAGGACTTGCCCGTTTTAGGCATCCCATAA
>CAJQOB010000289.1 GCA_905479845.1 uncultured Flavobacteriales bacterium | reverse complement strand
CATCAATGTTCGCATACAGTGCGAAGAATGAATATGTGTTGTATAATGTTCCGAAGAATTTACGCTGAACTTCTGCGATTCCATCAACGTCAAACTTGAGATTGTCCCAAGGTTGAGCATTGGTGATCATGTACCAACGTGTAGCATCTGCTCCGTATTTATTCAAGGTCTCGAATGGATCAACTCCATTACCTAAGCGCTTCGACATTTTCTGACCGTTCTTGTCCAAAACAAGTCCATTCGAAACAACATTTTTGTAGGCTACAGAATCAAATACCATCGTTGCAATCGCATGCAAAGTATAGAACCAACCACGCGTTTGATCAACACCCTCAGCAATGAAATCTGCAGGATAACCCTCACGGTTTTCAACGAGTTCTTTGTTCTCGAAAGGATAGTGCCATTGTGCATACGGCATTGAACCTGAATCGAACCAAACATCGATCAAATCTGCTTCGCGCTTCATTGGTTTCCCGTTTGATGAAACAAGGATTACCTCATCCATGTAGTTTTTATGGAAATCTACTTTTGCGTAGTTCTCATCCGACATGTCACCAACAACGAAATCAGCCAATGGATTTTTATCCATCAACCCTGCTGAAACTGCTTTTTCACATTCCGCTTTCAATTGCTCGGCTGAAGAGATACAAACTTGCTCGTCTCCTTCTTCTGTTCTCCAGATCGGGATTGGAATTCCCCAGTAGCGCGAACGCGACAAGTTCCAATCGTTGGCATTTTCTAACCATTTTCCGAAACGTCCTGTTCCTGTAGATTCAGGTTTCCAGTTGATCGTATCGTTCAATTCCATCATTCGCTCACGTTTCTCAGTCACTTTGATGAACCAAGAATCGAGTGGGTAGTATAAAACTGGCTTGTCCGTTCTCCAGCAATGTGGGTAACTGTGGACATATTTCTCTACGCGGAATGCTTTGTTTTCAATTTTCAGTTTAATCGCCAATTGAACATCAGCAGATTTATCTGGAGCTTCACCTTCGTTGTAATATTCGTTTTTCACGTACATTCCAGCGAACTCACCCATTTCTGGACGGAATCGACCTTGTAAATCAACCAATGGAACGGCGTTCCCTTTATCGTCTTCAACCAATAATCCTGGAACTCCAGCGTCTTTTGCCACCTTGGCATCATCAGCACCGAAAGTTGGCGCTGTGTGAACGATTCCTGTACCGTCTTCTGTTGTTACAAAATCACCTGTGATCACTTGAAAAGCTTTCTCAGGATCTTCCATTGGAAGTGCGTATGGCAATAATTGCTCGTATTTCAATCCTGCTAAATCAGCTCCAACACATTCTCCCAAAACTGCATAAGGGATTTTTTTGTCTCCAGCACTGTAGTTCGCGAAATCTTCATCAGACTCAGCCAAAACATATGGTTTCTTGAATTGATATCCCACCAAGTTTTTCGCTAATACTACGTTGATTGGTTCGAACGTGTATTGATTGAATGTCTTCACCAAAACGTACTCGATCTTCGGTCCAACAGTCAATGCTGTGTTCGATGGAAGCGTCCATGGAGTTGTCGTCCAAGCCATGAAGTCTACACCTCTATCCAAACCGAATGGCGTTGATTGCCCATCGACCATTTTGAATTGTGCAACAACCGTTGTATCCGTTACATCACGGTAACAGCCAGGTTGATTGATCTCGTGTGAGGACAATCCAGTTCCCGCTTTTGGCGAATACGGTTGGATCGTGTATCCTTTGTACATCAAATCTTTGTTGTACAATTGTCCAAGTAACCACCAAACAGACTCCATGTATTTCGAATCATAGGTGATATACGGGTTATCTGTATCAACCCAATAACCCATTTTTTGGGTAAGGTCATTCCAGATATCCGTGTAACGCATTACAGCCTTTTTACAAGCGGTATTATATTCTTCAACGGAAATTTTCTTCCCGATATCTTCTTTTGTAATTCCGAGTTCTTTCTCAACACCCAACTCAACGGGTAGTCCGTGTGTATCCCAACCAGCTTTGCGCTTTACCTGAAATCCTTTAAGGGTTTTGTAGCGACAAAATATATCTTTAATCGAACGTCCCATTGCGTGGTGAATTCCTGGAAGACCATTCGCTGATGGTGGTCCTTCGAAGAAAATAAACGGCTTTTGACCTTCACGTTTCTCAACGGATTGCTCAAAAACGCGCTCGCGTTCCCATTGTTCCAAAACGCGGCTTGCAACATTTGGCAAGTTTAATCCGCTGTATGTAGGATATTTCTGACTCATTTTCTCAGTATTTTGAAGGGACAAAGTTAGTGAATTGTGGTCGATTGACCTACCACTCCATAATTAGAACTTCTTGAAATGAAAATCCTTTCCTCAAATGCTCAAAGAATTGGTTAAGACACCTCTTTGACTTTGCACAATTAAGGAACCATCCTAACATCTTTTTCCAGCTATCTATGCCACAACTTACTAATGAAAACTTATTATGTGCTTATTTACACCTGAAAGGAATCAAGTACTTCCCCGATCCAATTCATACGATTCATTAAATTACTCCCATGAAAAGAACATGTGTATTACTAATCGGAGCCCTTGCGGTCGGTGCTGTCTTTGCATCTTGCAAAAAAAAAGGATGTACTGATCCTACAGCGACGAACTACAACTCCGAAGCTGAAAAAGACGATGAATCATGCACTTATCCCGCAACAAAAGATTTAACCTTGAATATATCGGGGCTTCCTGATCTGGGTTCCAATTACAAGTATGAGACATGGATTGCCTACAACAACATGGCGATTAGCCTTGGAACTTTTGACGTTGATGCAGCGGGAACCATGTCAACTAATACCTTTACTGGTAGTACTATTGACATTGAATCGGCAACGGTACTCGTTGTAACAATCGAACCATTTCCTGATTCTGATCCAACACCGGGCACTGTAAAAATTCTTGGAGGAAATTTTAATGGGAATTCTGCTGATTTGTCCATCGCGTATGGCGCAGCTGTTGGAAGCGACCTATCAACATCAACAGGGGAATACGTTATCGATGCACCAACAACAAATACAACTACAGATAATCTAAGTGGTCTTTGGTTCTACAATCCGAGTGCGATTGAACCACAAATGTCCCTCCCCACTCTCACGGCTGGGTGGGAATATGAAGGATGGGCAGTAATTGGAGGTATTCCGATGTCAACGGGGAAATTTAC
>CAJQOB010000288.1 GCA_905479845.1 uncultured Flavobacteriales bacterium | reverse complement strand
AACAAAAAGGCACTGAAGAACTCTCCCGTCTCCATGCCACTAAACATTAATGAGAAGCAAATTCGAAACCCATTCATTATTCCTGGACTCAAGAAGGTGAATGTTGACTCAAATTTGAATCCTTCTTATTCATTTGACAACTTCGTAGAAGGAGATTGCAATCGTTTGGCTCGCGCCTCAGGATACGCAGTCGCTAACAAACCTGGCGGAACTGCCTTCAACCCACTATTGATTTATGGTGGAGTAGGGCTTGGAAAAACTCACCTTGCACACGCAATTGGTATTTCCATTAAAGATCAGTTTCCAAACAAAACAGTTTTGTACGTAGGATCTGAAAAATTTGCACATCAGTTCATTGACGCGATTAAAAATCAAACAACCAACGACTTTATTCACTTCTATCAAATGATAGACGTGCTGATCATTGATGATGTACAGTTTTTCTCTGGTAAGGAAAAAACACAAGATGTATTCTTCCATGTATTCAATCACTTGCACCAAAACGGTAAGCAAATCATTTTAACGAGTGATAAGCCACCAGTGGAAATGCAAGGAATGGAGCAGCGCTTACTTTCTCGTTTCAAATGGGGATTGTCTGCAGATCTTGGAGCGCCTGACTTGGAAACAAGAATGGCAATCTTAGAGAAGAAGATGTATGGAAATGGTATCGATCTTCCAAAGGACGTTGTGGAATACTTAGCGTATTCGATTAACACGAACGTTCGTGAAATGGAAGGTGCACTTAATACATTGTTGGCTCAAGCTTCTTTGAACAAAAAGGCGATTACGCTCGAATTGGCGAAGCAAATGGTTGATAAGTTCGTGAAGAATACTGCTCGCGAAGTATCGATTGAGTATATCCAGAAAGTAGTTTGTGATTATTTCGATCTTCCATTGGAAATTTTGAAATCGAAAACACGTAAGCGTGAAGTAGTTCAGGCTCGCCAGATTTCAATGTATTTCTCTAAGAAAATGACAAAATCTTCTTTAGCGAACATTGGAGCGCACTGCGGAGGAAAAGATCACGCGACGGTTTTACATGCTTGTAGAACAGTAACGAACCTTTCCGAAACAGATAAGCAATTCAGAGCTTACTTAGAAGATTTAGAAAAGAAATTGACGATTCAATAAGAATTTGTACTTGATAAATTAAAATCCCGCTTCGATTATTCGAGGCGGGATTTTTTTTGCTAATCAAAATTAGTCCAAAGGCCAGCTCTTTTCCTTTTATTCTCGTTCAAGTCAGTATGAAAACCATAATCACTATTCTATCAATGTTCCTGATTCTGAATTCTTGTCAAAAGGACAGGCAGAAACTTGATGGTCACTTGAACTTTGTTGGAAATTACGTGTGGTATCATAGCTACGGAATTAATTCAAATGATTCGGAATCGTACTAATCTACTTCGGGTCAATATGGAATCCGAATTAAGGAAAACGGAAAGGTAGAATTTTACATGAACGGTGATTTGGTTCACAAAGGTTATGTAAATATTGTCGATGACTCTTTGCTTCGGGTAGCTTACAATAATTCGGAAGGAATACTGACGTTTGAGGGAGACGATTTCTCTCTCCATAATTATCCATTTGTAGGACATTTTAATCAATTCAAGAAACATGATTAGCAAATATTTCATAGTGCTTTTTTTGAGCGTAATCCTTTTAGGGTGTAAAAAGTTTGATCATGAGGAATTAAGTATTCAGCAAACGTGCGATTTGTGCAATTTCGCTGAAAGCTTGAGTGGTACATATCGCGGTCAGGTTATTAATAACAGTTTACCTGCTGCTTTCTTGTTAGGAGGAAATAATTATGATAGTCTAACAATAACAGTGGATCATATTTTTCCGAACAATGATCCATATAGCGATTCTTTGTACATGTATTTTGCTACCTCTTTTGTTTTGGACAGCGTAGGAGTAGTTACGTATGACACAATTCAAATTCGGAGTGCTTCTGGGAAGGTGCACAATAGTAATCTAGACAATTATGCAATTTTTCCGGACAGTTTGACTATTCATCGTACAGGAAGCTTCCAGACGGGCCCCACTTACTATATTCCTTACACAATAACATCTGGAACCCTGTATAAGCAATAAGAGTTAATCAACTGGTCTCATCCAAGAACTTCCCGAGTGAATCCAGTTTATCATCCCAGAATTTGTCGTAGAACGAAAGCCAGTCCTTTACTTCCTTCAAGGCTTCAGGTTTGGCGTAAATGATTTTCTCTCGCCCTTGAGGTTTGAAACCTACCATTTTTGCCTCTTCCAAAACCTTGATGTGCTTCGTTACACCTTGGCGGCTAATGTCAAAGGAATTCGAAATTTGACTAATGGTCAAGGCTGACCCAACGACAAGGAGATGAAATATTTCCCTTCGCGTTGGATCGGCAATAGCTTTAAATATACGGTTGGCGTATTCTGACATTTAGCTTAAAATTCCTCCTAAGTTATCAAAACATCTTTGCCAACCTCCAGAGTAGCTTTCGATCATTTTCGGCGTGTCGTCATTACTGTACTTAGAGATTCCACTGTGAACCATAGTAAGTGTTGTCCCGTCATTCTCCTGAACTAAGTTCCAAGTAATCGTTGTTTTCACATCTTTACTTGTTTCGTTGATCCAAGAGTAAACCAGTTTGTACGGATTAGCTTCGAGAACTTTCCCTGTAACCATATCACAATTGTCTTCAGGATTTTTTAGTGTGTAGTTCGCTCCAACTTCCGCTCTAAAATCTGTTGGTACTAGCCATTGTGATACTTGATCTGTTTCAGTTATTGCATTCCACACTTTGTCTATTGAATGAGCAAACCATTTCGTTTTTTCAATTGTGTCTTTTACTGCTGTGTTCATAATTATCTTTTTTAAGCAGCTGTTTGGTTGCCAATATAGGTAAATATTTTTAACGCAACTAAAAGGTTGCTTTTTTTTTATGAACGCTTTGAATAAAAAAAAATCCACTCACTTAAGCGAGCGGATTCAATATGTATTGTCCTAAAACTAAAGTCGCGGTCTACCGCTGAAGTTCAGCAGTAAGGAAATGTTGTGGAATTTCAAATCACTAATCGTTGTTGTTTCTGTCAGGTTAACCAACCCGATAGAATATCTTAACTCTGGCGCAATTCTAATTTTCTTTCCCAGTGGAACATCCCATCCAATACCTAAATCTAAAGCAACATCTTGTCGTGTTGGCAGGGTAGTGGCGTTATTTTGTCCAAGTGGAATTTTCACATTGGGTCCGGCGATGAAATATGGACTGAATCCTTTCTTTTTTGTTTTTACTTTCAGATGTGCTAAAAATTCAAGATCGACAGGGTTGAAGGCGAATTCTTGCGTACCATCCCAGAATGTTGACGTGTTGAATGAAAGCTCAGCCTTCGGGTCAATTGAAATGCGTTCGGAAAACGCGAAGCTACTGATTAAACCAAATCGGTAACCAATTCCATTTTGAACTGTTCCTCCATTGTTGTGATCTCTTAAGAGAACATTCGCATGGTTCACACCGAGGTTGAATCCTTTTGTAAAGCGTTTTTTGCCTGAATCTTGGGCGCTCGCAATTCCTGAAATTAGGAAAGCTGCAATTATCAAACTAACTCTTTTCATACTGATCGATTTAAGGGTTGAGTACTGGTATCTCATAGCGCATTTTTTATATAAACGTTACGTGTGATGAACTATTGTTATCAAGAGTTGTTCCAAACTTCATTGCAAAGTGGTAATTATTCAATTCGTTTACTCAGATAAAAAATCTCGTCGTGCTCAAAGTGTATATAATAGTGCTTTCCGTAGTTGGTGAAATGCAATTCAAAATTGGATGAATGTGCTCTGTCTCCAGTCGGAAACCAGTTTTTTTTGTTCTTGTTGACGCAGATGAATAATCCACTTTCGTCACCAATGGCGAGAAATCGGTCAAAGCCTCCGCTGAATTGTTTGACTTTTGCTATCCCATTCAATTGCTTGAATTTTTCTTCAATGTTTATGGTTGGAAGTCCAATTTCGGAAATGCACAATAGTTGATCTCGGTCAAAAGAGAGCTTGTTTTCGTTGGGTAAATTCTTCCTCGCTATAAACTCCACAATGTTCTGATCAGAATCATAAAAGTACATAGCCTTCGCATTCCAGAAGTTGAAATCATGGATTTCAATGTCTTGTGCCGCAAGGATTTTTACTCGTTCTTTTAGCCAATTTAGGGCCTCATGCTCTTTGTTTGAGGGGATGGTAATGGCGAAGTGATATGGAGTGGAATTTTGCCTTGATTCAATTGTAAGAACAGAACTTCCCAATTGAAAGGAAGCCTGTTCTTTAGTTTGATGAATGCATTTTATTCCAAGTTTTGAGCTGTAGAATGCCACTTGCTTCGCCAATTGACTACTGTATATTTTTAATTCATGGATGAGCATATTGAAAGTGTTTAAGCATCATAAAAGTTTCGTTCGTCGATTGAATCGGAGAGGTACTGAACAAATTCATATTCATTGCCATCAGCATCTGCGAAGTAATCACGAATTCGATAATTCTCCTCTTGTTTAGGGTAGTCACGTTGATATCCAGCTGCTAATAATCTTTCTGCAATTACATTGACGTCCTCAACCACGAATCCTAAATGATTAATTCCTGGTTGAGTATAATCTTTCACATTCATTTTCTGAACGAGAGTTTCATTTAAAGCGATGTAAGTGATGTCATTTCCTAAATGAATCCATTTCCGCCCATTAGTGTCTCCACCTCCGCGAATTTGAAAGTCGGGAAATGCCGCCTGAAAGAAGTCAACAGCTGTATCTAAATTATTTACTGTGATATTTGCATGTTCGAGGTATATATTTTGTGTGTTCATAGTATTTGTTTTTTGTTTCTTCAAATATGGAGGAATTTTAATATAGTAAAAATCAATTTAGTTTATTAATGTATAGATATAATTTATAATTATTTCGAAGCGATCACGCTTCTTCGATAATTAGAATCAGTATCTTCAGAGAAACAAACTAAAAATTTAACTAAATGGATGAAGTAAACCTACCGATAGTGCCCATTGTACTTGGTGTAATATTATTAATATTGATTTTTAAGGCTGTGATTATGGTCACGGAGCAAACGGCTTATATCATTGAGCGTTTTGGTAAATTCCAACGTGTAGCTCACTCTGGACTTGGATTTATTATTCCCTTTATTGATCGTAAAGCGGCGGTAATGAATTTAAGGGTACAACAGCTTGATGTGACAATTGAGACCAAAACGAAGGACGATGTATTCGTCAACTTGCAAGTTTCGGTGCAGTACTCTGTTGGACGACAAATGGTGAAAGAGGCTTATTACTCGATGGATAATGCGAAGAATCAAATAGCGTCCTACGTATTTGATGATGTGCGTGCCGAGGTTCCTAAATTGGAACTGGATGATGTCTTTGCGAAAAAAGATGACATTGCCATTGCTGTTCAAAAGAATATTGCCGCGAGTATGGAAAAGTACGGTTACAACATTATTCGTGCCTTAATAACAGATATTGATCCTGATCACAAGGTGAAGGAGTCGATGAATAGAATTAACGCAGCCAAACGTGAGCGTGAAGCAGCTTTAGAAGAAGCTGAAGCCAAAAAGATCCGTATTGTAAAGGAAGCGGAAGCAGAGGCAGAGTCGAAGCGTTTATCCGGTGAGGGTATTGCACAGCAGCGTTTAGAAATTGTGCGTGGTTTCAAAGAGTCCGTTCAGGATTTCAAAGAATCAATGGACAATGTTACGCATGAGGAGATTATGCAATTCGTATTGATGACGCAGTACTTTGACACGATTAAAGATATCGGAGCAAGTTCGAAGAACTCATCGATCTTAATGCCTCACTCACCAGGGGGAATGAGAGATATTCAAGATCAAATAATTAAAGGTACGTACGTTGGTCAACAAATGGATAATGATGTAAATGGACCCGAGAGTAACGTGTAATACACTTATTAGTCAATAAAATTGAGAAGAGGGCTTATGAAAATGAGCTCTCTTTTTTTTGTGTACCACAGAATCAAAGAAGAATCGTTTACTTAGTATATTTAGAGCTAGGCAAATCGAACTATGGATAAAAAGGAATACATCAAACGTCAAATTTCTCGGACAAACAAGAAGGATTATGAGAATTATGTCATTACTCGAATAATCCATGGAGTTGACGACTTGAATGTCAAGTTTATCACGCAGCAATATGTCAAGCGTCCAAACGGCAGAGCTCTTGCAGATTTGTACTTCCCACAGATGAATTATTTCATTGAAATTGACGAAGGGCATCATTTAACCCAGATGGAAGCCGACAAAGCGAGAGATGCGGATTTTGAAGATGCTACTGGTGTTAAACCAAAGCGAATTGATGTAGCGAGTAAATCAATTGAAGAGATCAATCAGCAAATTGACGAAGTCATTACTGAAATCAAATCATTAATAACCGAGAAAAAGCAGGAAGAACGGTGGGTAGATTGGGATTTGGAGGCTGAAATGAGTCCTGACACTTGGATTAAAAAGAAAAAAATTCACGTCAATGATAAAGTAGCCTTTAGAAAGATTGTAGATGGATGTAAATGCATGGGCCTCAATTATGCAGGCTACCAAAGAGCAGGAGCGAACCACCCATTTGAAGAAAACACACTCATTTGGTTCCCAAAATTATATCCAAATGGCGTATGGGAAAATGAGTTTGATGAAAGTAAAGGGCTCATCATTGAAAGAAATATCGAGAGTGTTGAAAAGCGACACGCACACATCCGTTCATGTTTAAATGACAATAGACAACGAAGAATAGTCTTTGCGAGAGTAAAGGGAATGCTCGGAGATGTACAATATAGGTTTAGAGGTGTTTTCGAACTTGATAAAGAAAAAACGAACAATGAAATAGGACTTGTGTGGACAAGGGTGTCGAAAGAAACTAGAACCTACGATTACATGTAAAAGTCCAATTTATTCAAACAAGGGCGTAATCACTTTTCCATTTGAAGTCGGCATGCTGAAGTTCATGAGCTTCGCTATTGTCATGGAGAGATCTATTTGCTCATATTCTTCTTCAACAACTTGATCCTTTTTGAAGTCAGGTCCTAAAGCAAGCATGTACATTCTTCGACAGCCTTCGCAGCCATCACCATGTTCCTTGAAACCATCTTTTCGCCCATCTATGTGACGTCCGTGATCATTCGTGATAATGAGTGTCGTGTTGTCTTTGTAGTAATCGCTATTCTGAATGTATTCCCACAAACGGAAAGCGTAATCATCCGTTCGTTTAATTGCCTCCAAGTAGTTTGGCCAGTCGTTAGAATGTCCACGTGTGTCAACTTCCAATAAATTGATCAGCATCAAACTCGGTTTGTCTATTTCCAGTTTGTTCATTACAACCTCCCACGTGCGTTCGTCTGGTGAGTAGTCGTTTCCATTTCCATTCGGTCCGCAATATTCAGAAGGCATGAAGCAATTGAACCAGCCTTTTTTGCGAGCATTTGCCAAGATGTTTAGCTTTCCTTTACTGGCAACGATCCAAGCCTTTTCCTTCGGTACTTCCTTTTGCTTTAGGTAGTATTGAAAGTAAGACGGGTATTTGGGTAATTCAGTCCCGTTGTTTTTAATGTTTTGATAAACCCCTGTTGTGATAGCGGTATGACCTGAATTTGTGTTTGTTTTACCGTTGTTTCTGAAATTGGTAAACAACACACCCTGTGGAGCCAATTCTTTCGACAAATGAGGAATGTATTGACAAGTGCTATCTCCAAATGTTTCTGAATAGCGTGGCCCGTCAATGACTAATACTATTACATTTTTGGTTAAATAGGCTTGTTCAGGAAGCTTTTTACCAGAATCTATGGAGGTCACTCCCGAAGAAGAAAGTAAGACAATTAATCCTAAAAGAGCGAGTAGTTTCATAAGTCAATTATGGGAATTTCGGAAACTTGCCAAAATTCGGTTTTCTTTTTTCGAGGAAAGCATCACGTCCTTCTTCAGCTTCATCCGTTGCGTACGCTAATCGTGTAGCTTCTCCAGCGTACACTTGCTGTCCGACCAATCCATCGTCAATAAGATTGAACCCGAATTTAAGCATTTTAATTGCCGTTGGGCTCTTAGTCATGATACGTTGTCCCCATTCGTAACCTACTTGATCCAATTGATCGTGTGGTACAACCTTGTTTATCATTCCCATTTCGTAGGCTTCCTGAGCTGTATATTCCATTTCAAGGAAGAAGACCTCACGAGCGCGTTTTTGACCAACTTGTCGCGCTAAATAGGCTGATCCGAACCCTCCGTCAAAACTTGCAACGTTCGCATCGGATTGCATGAAAATAGCATGTTCTTTACTCGCAATTGTTAGGTCACACACAACGTGTAAGCTATGTCCACCACCAACTGCCCAACCAGGAACAAGAGCAATTACGACTTTGTTCATGAAACGAATTTGTCGCTGAACATCCAAGATGTTGAATTTGTTTACGCCATCGGCATAAGCATAACCTCTTTTTGCTCGAACACGTTGATCACCACCTGAACAGAATGCCCAACCTCCGTCTTTTGGAGAAGGCCCTTCTCCAGTGATAAGTACAACGCCAATTTCTTGGCTTTCGTGACAAATGATTAATGCTTCTAGTAGTTCATCTACAGTTTTCGGTCGAAACGCATTTCTAACTTCAGGGCGATTGAATGCAATTCGTGCAACACCATCAGCGTGTTTGAAAGTGATGTCTTCGTATTCTTTAACTGTTTGCCAATTGGGTGTGCTCATTCTCGTTTGTTTTGATGATCAAAAATACGAGTAATTTTCCTTGGATCGACATGACTCGAAACGAGCTATCTTAGAGCCTTCTCTATTGAAGAATTTGCTCTATGGACAAAAACGGTTGCTTAGGTCCTGACCATATGGGTGGTTCAGCTCAATAGCTTTTTTTACGTCTGCGCATCCGTCATCAGTATTCTCTAACATAATCAATATTTCCTCTCTTCGATAGTAGGAGTCGGCAAGCTCAAATTGGTGATTGATGCAAGTAGAAAAATCATCGTAAGCCTCTTGAAACCTTCCTGTTGCAGCTCGTACTATACCATATTGATAGGCAATTTCAATTGTGGAAACATGAAAATCATATTCTTTACCAGAATCGTCTGTCCACATCGGAGTGTCTTTTCCTTGACGTTTAGACTCAATTAGAACTTTCAAATCCGCCTCAGCTTTTTCAAAATCCCCTAATACATTGTAGCTATAAACTCTTCGAATTCGGCACGTATCGTTTGCTGGATTTTTGTCAAGTACTTTGTTGAAGGTATATAGAGCTTCCTTTTCATCATTCAGGCAGGATTTCATCACCCCACGTTCTATAAGTAAGAGTTCGTTTTCCGGGTTCTCTATTAAGAGTTTCTCGATAATTTCTAACGATTCGGAGTATTTTCCTTCTTCCGATAGCTCTTGAGCATAATCAAAAGAAGCCGTGATAGGCTTTTTCCAAAAGAAAAGTCCAATTAAGATGATGACAATGATAGTGGGAACAATAAGTGTTCTTTTCATATTCAACAAACTTAAGGAAAAGAAACTAAGTCACTTGACTTCTGACTTTAGCTTACTTCTTCGAAAAGAAATCAACCGCCAAGTCATATGAAACCAATCCAAATCCAAAAATGCAGCCTTGAACTACTGGAGATAGAAGAGAAGTATGTCGAAATTCTTCTCTCGCCGAAATATTCGAAATATGAACTTCAACAACAGGAACTTTGATTGCTTTCACACAGTCTCTGAGCGCCACACTTGTATGCGTATACCCTCCAGCATTGAAAATGATTCCATCGTGATCTGAGTTTTGAAGAGCATTGATCAATTCTCCTTCAATATTCGATTGGAAATAAGACAATTCAGCACTCGAACGAGATTTTAGCGCGTTGAAATAGTCCTCAAAAGATTGATTCCCGTATATTTCGTTCTCACGTTGACCAATTAAATTTAAATTTGGTCCATTAATAATCAATAATCGCATAGTGCAGTCTTGGAACCGCTATATTAAGGATTTTGTTTCATTCTTGAAAATAGAACGAGGACTAGCAGAGAATTCAATCTTTGCCTATCAAAATGATGTCAAGAAATTGATGGATTATTGCGCAACGTCGGATTTATCTCCTACGGACGTTACTTCGGATCATTTGAAAAAGTTTGTTACCGAACTGTATGACTTGGGTTTAAGTGCGCGAACGCAGTCAAGAATTATTAGCGGGATCAAGCAGTTTTACTATTTCTTGGTGCTGGAAGGGGAAGTGAAAAATGACCCAAGTGAACTAATTGAAACACCAAGAATAGGGAGGAAGCTGCCAGAGGTATTGTCAATTGAGGAGATAGATGCGCTTATCGCGGCAATTGATTTGAGCACGGATCAAGGACATCGGAACAAGGCTATTCTGGAAACTCTGTACAGCTGTGGACTGCGTGTTTCTGAATTAGTGAACCTTGAATTCGAACAGTTGTTTTTTGACGAAGGTTTCATTCGAGTAATCGGAAAAGGAAACAAACAACGACTGGTGCCAGTGAGTCCTAGTGTAAAAAAAGAGCTTGAAATCTATACCAATTCAGTTCGTAACCATCAAAAAATAAAGCCAGGAAACGAGAGCTATGTTTTCCTGAATCGAAGAGGGGCGAAACTCACGCGTGTGATGATTTTTACGATTATTAAAAACTTAGCAGAAAAAATCGGACTTCAAAAAAACGTCTCTCCACACACTTTTCGTCATTCCTTTGCAACGCATTTGTTAGAAGGAGGAGCGAACTTACGAGCGATTCAAGAAATGCTTGGTCACGAGTCGATTACAACCACGGAGATTTATACACATCTCGATCAGCAGTTCTTAAAAGAAGCAATCATTTCTTTTCACCCAAGGAATAAATATTAGTCTAAACCGATTTAGAAATCCTAGAATGAGCTAATCTCTTGATAATTTCGTCAAGATTCATTATTATTTGGTAAGTATCTTTGCGGTAGACAATTCGTGATTTTGTCACCTACTTTTCTCGAAAACTAACAATATGGAGCACTATTTCGACAACTTTGGTAAGCATATCATTGGTAATAATGACACAATGAAAACGCCTTATCATGAATCGATCAGAATCGTTTACGCTGATTGGACTGCCAGTGGACGTATGTATCAACCGATTGAAGATCGCGTACTCAAGAAGGTGCTACCCTATGTTGCAAATACCCATACCGACACTAATTATACTGGATCGAAAACCACTTACGCCTATAGTAAGGCTCGGCAGATCATTAAAGAGCATGTTGGTGCTAATGAGAAGGATGTCCTTGTTTCAACTTGTTCAGGCATGACAGGAGTGGTGAATAAGTTTCAACGAATTTTAGGTTTGAAAATTCAAGAGTCCTTTAGAGATAAGATTGAACTCAGCGAAGATGAAAAGCCAATTGTCTTTGTGACTCATATGGAGCATCACTCGAATCAAACATCTTGGTTGGAAACAATTGCTGATGTTGTAGTTGTTTCCCCTGACGAAGAAGGATTGGTTTCTGTTTCCAATTTCGAGAAAGCTTTCGAACAATACGCAGATCGATCCAGAAAGATTGCGGCGATTACTTCTTGTTCCAACGTAACTGGAATTGTGACACCTTACATGGATGTTGCTGAAATCGCACACAAGCACGGTGGACTTTGTTTTGTTGATTTTGCCTGTTCAGCACCTTATATTGGAATCAACATGCACGAGGATGACGAAAATGATCGCTATTTAGATGCGATCTACTTCTCGCCGCATAAGTTTCTTGGCGGACCAGGAACGACAGGTGTTTTAGTATTTAACAGTGCGCTTTACACGAATAAAATCCCAGACCATCCTGGAGGAGGAACAGTTGATTGGACAAATCCTTGGGGTGGACATAAATACACGGACGACATCGAGGCTCGTGAAGACGGAGGAACTCCCGCTTTCATTCAAACGATTCGTGCAGCAATGTGTATGCAGTTGAAGGATGAAATGGGCGTTGATAAAATTAAGGAACGCGAAGAAGAGTTAATTGAAATCATTTGGGAGAGAACATCAAAGATCAATAACGTGCACATCCTTGCAGAACAGCACAAAGATCGACTTGGTGTTATTTCATTTTATATTGATGACCTCCATTATAACTTGGGGGTAAAGCTCTTGAATGATAGGTTTGGGATTCAAACACGAGGAGGGTGCTCCTGCGCTGGAACATACGGACATTATCTCTTTGGTGTAAGTCAGGCACTTTCTGATCAAATAACAAGTGATATCAACCAAGGAAACTGTTCTACAAAACCTGGTTGGATCAGAATGTCAATTCACCCAACGATGTCAAACGAAGAAGTTGAGTTCATTATGGATAGCATTGAGGCCTTGGCAGAGAACTTTGTGGAGTGGTCGAAGGATTACACTGTTGATCTAGTGGAAGGAATTGTACAATTCAAAGACGAGAAGTACGCCTTGAATGTGAAAAAAGAGGTTGACGACTGTTTCGAACTCGCTTTTAGTTAATAAAATGCGAATTACTGAGGCCGTACCAGAAGATCATCAAGCCTTGACCGAGCTAACAATTGAGTCTAAATCTTACTGGGGTTACTCCGAGTCGCAAATTAAAGAGTGGGGTCCTGATCTCAGAATTACGCGTGAATACATTGAGCAGAAGAAGGTGTTCAAACTAAGTGTGGAAGATAAAATCATAGCGTATTACAGCTATTACTCCATAAAGAACAAAGAGATCCTTCTAGATAATATGTTTGTTTCTCCACTATTTATTAGGAAGGGCATAGGCGGTGTGCTAATGAATCATTTCTTGGAGCAAGCTGTTTCTGAGAAAAAATTAAGCATAACAACATACTCTGACCCAAATTCCGAAGCTTTCTACATCCATTTTGGCTTCGAAGTAATCGGACGGGAACCAACATCCATCGAAAATCGTTTTCTGCCCATTTTAAGGAAAGTATTATAGTGAAGTGGTTTAAATGCTTGATATGATTGAGTTCTGGGCTCTTTTTAGTCTTTGATTTATTCCATTTCTAAGGTGTCTTTTAAAATAATACCTAAGAAAACTATGTATTTATTTTGCATACATTAGAAACTTATGTATATTTGACTTATGTATTCATCAGAACTTATTAAAGGAACCCTAAAAACGATCGTCATGAACATGTTAAAAGAACATGGTCGAATGTACGGTTATGAGATTACTCAAAAGGTAAAAGAACTAACAGACGGAAAAATTCAGATTACTGAAGGCGCGTTGTACCCAACTCTGCATTCGCTTGAAAAAAGTGGAGAATTAGATGTAGAGAAGGAGTATTTCGGTAAGCGGTTGAGGAAGTATTACAAACTCACCCCGCAAGGTCAAACCACGGTAGCCCAGAAAGTGGATGAGTTTTCCGACTTCATAGTGACCATGAAGGCACTGTTAGATCTTGGACCAAAATTGAGCAATGGTTAGTGTTTCCGCGAAACAAATAGACTTCATTCTCGATAACATTGCAGAGCGTGGTATTGAATCGGAAGATTTGCAAGATAATCTACTCGATCATATCTGCTGCATAGTTGAGAATGAGATGAATACAGAGGATGACTTTTATGAGTTCTATGAACGCATATTGCCTAGATTTTTCACTGATGAACTTAGAGAAATCCAGGAAGAGACAGACAAATTATTAACATTTAAAGATTATTACGCCATGAAAAATACACTCGTAAAATCAGGATTAATATCCGCAGCGCTTACATTGCTCGGAGTTCTATTTAAAATTATGCATTGGCCAGGAGCGTCAATGATGCTAGTGCTTGGAGTAGCAATATTCGGTTTACTATTTATTCCCTTAATGATTGTTTTGAAATTCAAAGATGAAGCAAAGCCAATTGATAAGTGGGTACTATCCATCGGGCTCTTTCTAGGGATGACAACATCCATCGGAGTCCTATTCAAAGTGATGCACTGGCCGTTTGCTAGCATCTTGATACTTTCAAGTTTGGCTGCTTTTATTTTGGTCTTCGTTCCAACTTATTTTATCACAAGAGTTCGGAGAGCAGAACTTAAATTCAACACCACGGTCAACTCAGTATTGATGATGGCTTGCGGATGCTTACTTTTTGCTTTGTTCGGGATGGGGAATAGCACAGCATATACGAGTAGCATTACGCCTAAGTATGCTCAATTGATGGAAAACACGGAGAAAATGAACGGAGCGAATTTAGAGATCTCCGCTAGTCTCAATGATTTTGAAGATTTTCAAGAGTTGCATAGAAGTTCACGCTTCCTTTATGACAAAATTGATGAAATAAAGATTAATGTAACTGCTGCATCTGAAGGGATTTCAGCGAAAAAGGCAAAGAATTTAAAATTGACGGATTTGCATTATCCAAATGATGCCAATTTTGTACAGAGAGAGTTCGTTCATTCAACGGGAGAGCTTAGTTTAGATGAGTTACTCTTGGATGTCGCAAATTACAATGATCTCGTTTCGGACAAGTATCCAAACAGAGCTGAGAAGATTTTGAATGTTGATAAATCAAATTTTGAGAATAGTGCGATATCCATCGTTCTATCAGAACTTACACAAATTCAGTTACAAATCGCAACAAATGAGAATGCATACTTGAGTCAATTGTTAAAATAAACGACTTGAAAGTTACAGGAAAGGGTAGGTGAGAACTTACCCTTTTTTTTTGATTACAAATTGTACCTCACCTGAACCATGAATTGACGTGGAGCTTGTACGTCAGCAGGTCGACTGGAATACTCTGTATTCAATATGTTGTTGACAATTAAAGCAAAGGTGTACTGTTCTTTCAGCTCATAACTGATTCTAGAATCAAACACGAGACTACCACCAGGATCATTTGCTCTGTATTCTTGGAGCCCAGGGAGGATTTGAGTTCCACTGATCTCTTCGACGAAAATACGATCAATGTTCTTCATGAAACTATTGTATCGGGAGGAGAATCCAAGCGTGAAGTTCTTATACCCCGCCTGAATATCCACTCGTGCAAGGTGATTGAAGCGGTATTTCAACATTCCACTAACGGTGTCCGAAAACGTAACAGTATAATCCGGATCATTGTTCAAAGAGATTGGATTCATGTAGGTGTATCCAATTAAAGTGCGAAGTTCAACTTCTTTAATCTTTCCTTCCGAACTGAAGGAGATCTCCGCTCCAGTGATTTGTGCCTCTTCTGCGTTTTGAGCTTTGAAACCAATCCATTTGTAGAGATAACCAGGACTATTTACGTCTAGACTTAATGGGATTGAGTCTGGATTGTAAATTCCAAAAGTAAACTCGATCATGTCGTAGTAGTGGTTGATGAACCCTGCTATGTCGATGATTCCTTTCCATTTTCCCATTTTCACAACTTGCTTCGCTCCAACTTCTGCGGCCCAGCCACGTTCAGGTGTTAACTCAGGGTTTGGGAAAATGTAGATTGCTCCATTCGAAGTGTTTGCATAACGTTCACTGACACTAGGGAAGCGAATTCCTTGACCAATTGATGCGCGCAGGAAAGTTGTTTTAGTTGCTGTGTAATGAGCAGCAGCTCTAAAGATTGGGTAAACAGGAAGTTTAGTGTCGTTCTTGCCGAAAGTGAATTCAGAATCAGGGGTGCGATCATCCATTTGGAAATACTCTGTTCTGACCCCAGCGGTGAATCCAAATCGTTTCTTTTTGAAATCGTATTGAGCATAACTCGCTACGTTTTTGGAAGAATGATCTCCGAAGACTTTACTTGTCACGGAATTGAACGAATTTGTCAATCCTGCAGTTAAGTGGTGCGCATTGTTCCACGTTTTCTGATAGGAATAATCAGCGTAGTACATTTGAGCTAAACTTGCCTCAAAGAAAGACGATTTCCCACCAATTGATACAAGGTAGTAACGCGTTTTTAGTTGATGAACTCCATTGTTTTGATCAATGTATTTCAAGGAAGGGTCAATGTTGAGTCGAACGGATTTTTCAAAAGTAAGTGTGTTGTCGCTGGGATTACTTGACAATCCTCCAGAGGGAGTGTACGCATACTCCGCGCTTTCCCAAATAATGAATTTGTGGATTCCTTCTATTTGTCCAGAGTAATCAATGTTGAATTTGAGTCGAGGAGTTTTCTTTGGGCGAAAAACGAATGATCCTGTCAGTCGAGCGCGCTCTTCTTGTTCTCCATCTTTGTATCCTTCCGTCTTAAACCCATTTACAGCAACGGTATATCCCCACGTGTCGAACATTTTTCCATTGTACACAGAGAGTTCAAGATTTGCAGGGTTTTTAGTCCACCATTTTAAGGTTTCTCGTTTCGGATTCCCAAAGACTCCTGATTGAATTTTTGCTCGGAATTCTCCTTCTTTTGTTGGTTCTTTGCTCGTCACAGAGATTGTTCCATTCAAAGCACTGCTTCCATACAGGACAGATGAAGCACCTTTAGTGATCTCAATCTGAGACATCGATTCCATTGATATTGAATTCCATTTTGCATCACCGAGATCAGGAGAAACAAGTGGAATGCCATTCGTTAGGACTAGAACCCGACTCCCAACACCATATGAATATCCGCCACCACCGCGGATGCTTACCTGTCCGTCCATGGCAAAAACACCTGGACTTTGATCTACAGCCTGTTCGAGGTTAACGAAGCCCTTCGCTTCGATCAGTTCAGGTTTCAGGACTTCCATCGAAATGGAAACTTCTTCTAGTTTTTCGTCACGTTTACTAGCAGAAACAACGACTGTATTTATCTCTTGAAAGAGCGGAATTAATTCCAAGCTCAGAAAAGTTGATGATGCTAATAATCGAACCGTGTCTGGACCATGCTCCATGGATTGGAGATAAAGCTCAACTGGGTAATTCGCTATCAAAATTTGGAATGAACCGTCTGTTTTGGTAATAGTTTTCTGGCCCTCAGAGGATTGAATTTTTACTCCAAAAACACCTTCTTTGGTTTCGGAGTCAAGGACTTTACCCTTGATTTGAGCATGGGAGATGAACGGTAGAAAAAGAAGCGCTATTAGCAGATGGCGCATGCAATTATTGATTTACAGTTTCGTTCTTCAAAATACGATTTTTAATCCAATCTATTAGATCGAATGATCATAATCGATGCGGTGATGAAATTTTGATGTGCCATCGTTTCCAGCAATTTCGATTGGCTTATTTTGCTCGTTGTAGCGCACTTTTTCGAAGCGCATCAAGCGCCCTCCCATATCCATCTTTTCATAAACAGTACGATTGCCATTTTCATCAAAAGTGAAGACTTCTTCATAACTCGTATGCGGTTGAGAAAGGTTTTCAAAGACCGATTTCATTCGGTTTTCTCCTTCAAATTCTTGCTTGAATGATGACACTTTATTTCCTTCTCCAACGAACTCAGAACTTTCGATTAAACCACCATTTTCATTGAGAACTTGAACTTCTGTGTAGATTTGATCTTGTCCCGGAAGTTCTGATTTGGTGGTAATCGTATTTCCTTCCTTTGTCACAGTATTGACCTGTGCAAGCTGTTGATAATCAAAAAAGCGATACGTTTTGACTTCGCCATTAATTTCCAATTCGATTCGTTGCGTTTCCTCTCCATCTTGAATCGTTGTTCTTTTCTCGATGTTGTCAGATTTCTCTACACTCGTTTTCTCGTAAAGATCACCGTTGATATTGTGACGTTGTTCAACAACTTTTCCATCAGAACCGTATTCAAATTCTTGTGAATCGCCAACGCGTCCCTCAACCAAGGACTCTTCCAGTATCAATTGGTTTTTATCGTTGTAGGTAAATTTTTTCTCTTCTTTTGGTCGAAGGGAATAATCAATGCTGTGAACAAGATTGTTCTGATCATCAAATATCTTCTCATTGAGTAGAACTTCCTGATCGTCTAAAATGGAATAGGTTGATTGTTTCATGTTGTGAAAATGGGAAAATAATCTGTAAACTAGAAATGGAATGGATTGCTGATTTAAGCTATCACCTCACCATATAAATCGTAATGATCCGCATTTGTGATTTTCACTTCAGCGTAATCGCCAATACGAACGTAGTTTTCATTCGTTTTCTTAACAAGAACTTCGTTGTCAACTTCTGGAGAATCAAACTCACTTCTTCCAATGAAATAATCTCCTTCAATTCGGTCGAACAATACTTTGTAAGTATTTCCAATTTTCTCTTGGTTGAGTTCATAACTGATTCCCGCTTGTAATTCCATGATTTTATCGGCACGTTCGCGCTTTAAGTCTTCCGGAACATCATCTTCGAAATTGTGGGCATGCGTATTCTCTTCGTGGGAGTACGTGAAAATTCCCAATCGATCAAAACGAGATTGTTCAACGAAATCGTACATCTCTTGAAAATCTTCTTCTGTTTCACCAGGGTAACCTGCAATCAATGTCGTTCGAATTGCAATTCCAGGAACTGTTTCACGAATATTCTTGATCAATTCTTCTGTCTTCTCACGAGTAATTCCTCGGCGCATGTCTTTTAACATCTTTGTGGACCCGTGTTGAAGCGGGATGTCCAAATAATTACAAATGTTATCGCGTTCGCGCATCACCTCAAGAGCGTCCATTGGGAATCCACTTGGGTAGGCATAGTGCAATCTGATCCACTCAATTCCTTCAACATCAGCCAAGGCATTCAATAAATCAGCAAGTGCTCGTTTTTTGTAGATGTCTAAACCGTAGTACGTTAAATCTTGGGCAATCATCATGAGTTCTTTCACTCCTTGAGCTGCTAAACTTTTCGCCTGTGCTACTAAATCTTCAATTGGAGTCGAAACGTGTTTCCCTCTCATTAAAGGAATAGCGCAAAATGAGCATGGTCGGTCACAACCTTCTGCAATTTTGAAGTAGGCAAAGTGAGAAGGGGTAGTTAATAAACGTTCTCCAACAAGTTCTTGTTTGTAGTCTGCCTTCAGGGTTTTCATTAATCGTGGAAGCTCTCGAGTTCCAAAAAATGCATCAACCTCAGGAATTTCTTTGACCAAATCTTCTTTGTAGCGCTCAGAAAGACATCCGGTAACATATACCTTCGAAACCAATCCTTCATTTTTCGCATCTGCGTATCGCAAGATTGTGTCAATGGATTCTTGTTTCGCATTGTCAATGAAACCACAAGTATTGATGATTACAATTTCCGAGTCGTCTTGTTGCGCTTCATGCTCAACCTCAAACTTATTAGCATGGAGCTGCGCCATCATCACTTCCGAATCAAAAATGTTTTTCGAGCAACCGAGGGTCACAACGTTCACCTTGTTTTTCTTGAGCGTCTTTGTTTTCATGCTGCAAAGTTACGGAATGCAT
>CAJQOB010000287.1 GCA_905479845.1 uncultured Flavobacteriales bacterium | reverse complement strand
GATAAAGGAGCCTATGCAACGTGATCCTTCCTTTAAATGATCGGTATTAAACTCACTTCCTGTAGTTCCAAGGAAATCTTGCAACACCTTTTCACATTGCTCATCAACAGGTTCTCCAAAAAGATTTGTTTGAAAGCCTCTCACTAAGGCCATTCTGTCTAATAGATCAAATTTGGAGTCACTGTTAAACAAAGTCACTCCATTTTCCACCCCCATTGCAAATGAAAGGCTATCGTAGAACGTATGAAATTCTACTGTTTCATTTTGCGCACTCGCTCCAAATTGAAGCAAGCACGCAAATATGAATGTGTGTATTATTTTTTTTGCACTCAAGACTAGTACTGAGGTCTTGGTGGTGCTATTGAACCTGCAGGTCCGTAATCGATAAATTCAACGAAGAAACATAACGCTCCTTGTGGCGCCTCTGGACGTCCACCTTTGTATGCTTTTTCCCAAGGAACAAATAAACGGTATTTCCCTCCTTTTTTCATTGCTGGGAAACCAATTTGCCATCCTGCGATTACACCGCTAAGGTTCATTTTTAGTGGTGCTCCACTTACGTATGAACTTTCCAATGTATCACCTAAGGCGTTTGTCAAAATGTAGTTCGCTTCGAAATCGCTTGTTACATCAGGACTTCCTCCCGTTCCTCTTTTAATCGTTTCTAAGTAAACTCCTGTCTCACCAACTTGCTCAACATTTGGTTTACTCAAAACATCTTGCCAGAAGATATTATCTTTCTCTTCAATCTCAGCAACGAAGTTACCTTCTAACTCTTTCCCGAAATCAGTAATGATCTGTGTACGCTCGATTACCGACATGTTCACAGTATCTTGCTCATACATCCCTTGAGCAAATCCTTTCTTCACCATGTCAAGATCAAGTTCAGAGACTTTACCAATTTGAGACATCTGTGTATGGAACTGGAAACTAATCATACGTCCAATACATTTAGATCCATCGGCCAAATATGTTGTATCGAAATCCATTCCTTGAGGTCCAAGAAATTTTTGAAGTGTTGCATCACATTCTGAAGGAGGTGTAGCTGAAAGGTTTGAATCAAATCCTTCAATCAACATCTCTTTATCTAGAGCATCGAATCGAGTTTCCTTGAGCAAACCTGCTGCGTTTTCAACTCCAAATGCGTACGACAATTTTTCGTTAGCATTCTTGAATTCGATTTCTTCAACAACAACTTCGTTTTCATCATCACCACAAGCGGTAAATCCGAAGAGCATCGCGGGAATCAACCCGATTAACAATAGATTTTTCATGTTATGCAATTTCAATTAATTCAACATCAAAGATAAGTGCCATATACGGCTCGATAGCTCCTCCTGGGTGTGGATTTGCTCCATACGCCAATTCTTGAGGAATGTATAAACGGTATTTTGAACCTTTATTCATCAACTGAAGTGCTTCTGTCCATCCCGGAATTACTTGATTCACTCCAAATGAAGTTGGCTCACCTCTATCTACTGAACTATCGAAAACAGTACCGTCGATTAATGTTCCGTGGTAGTGAACAGTTACATGACTCGTTGCCTCTGGCTTCTCACCTTCACCTTCAGTAACTACTTCGTATTGCAATCCAGAATCCGTAGTTTTAACAGCTTCGCGTTCCGCGTTCTCTGCTAAAAATCCTGCTCCGATGCTTTTATTTCCTTCAAATTTCTTTTCCATCATTCCTTGAAGGTACGTTTGAATGATACCATCCGCTTCTTCTTGCGAATATTTCATATCTTTTCCTTCAAAGGTATCTTTGATCGCTTCGCTAACAACTTCATGCGAAATCTCACCAAGGTTTTGTTGCTTTAAGCTTCCTGCAACGCTCATTCCGATGCAGTAACTTACTGCTTTCATTTCTTCTGTCATTCAATCTTATTTTGGGCAAAGATAAGGTTTCCAAGTTATTTCAGGCTTAAGAAAATAAAGCCTGCTCAACATCGTCCCAAATATCTTCACAATTCTCTAGCCCAATTGAAAGACGGACAAGCCCATCAGTGATCCCTACTTCTGCACGTTCTTCAGGTTTTAATTTCGAATGTGTCGTCGATGCAGGATGCGTTGCAATGCTTCGGGTATCACCCAAATTAGCAGTCAGAGAGAAGAGTTGTAGTCGATCCAAAAACTGTCTCCCAGCCTCTATTCCCCCTTTGATTTCGAAACTCACAATTCCACCACCGTACTTCATTTGTTTCTTTGCCAACTCGTGATTTCGATGAGATGTTAAAAAAGGATAACGCACAGATTCCACGGATGAATGCTCTTCCAATTTCTTGGCAATCTTCAGTGCGTTCTCGCTATGACGTTCCATTCTCAAAGGCAAAGTTTCAATTGACTTAGAGAGAACCCACGCATTGAAAGGGCTAAGTGCTGGTCCACTGTGTCGTGCAAATGCTTTCACCTGTTCGATTATCTCAACACTTGATAAAATAGCACCACCTAATGTTCTCCCCTGTCCATCAATGTATTTCGTTGCTGAATGAATGACAATATCTGCTCCAAACTCAATTGGTCGTTGTAAAACGGGAGTTGCAAAACAATTATCTATCGCAAAAAGAATGGAATTCCTTTTACAGATGTCTCCAATAGCCTCCAAATCCAAAATATCCAATGCAGGGTTACTCGGTGTCTCAGCGTATAAAATTTTCGTTTCGGGACGAATTGCATTTTGAAACCCTTCTAAATCGTGCGCATCAACATATGT
>CAJQOB010000286.1 GCA_905479845.1 uncultured Flavobacteriales bacterium | reverse complement strand
CCCATGTCACTCCAGTGCAGCTGAATCCCTTCATCTCTGAATTTCCCTTCTTCAATTGCCATTCTCCATGGTAAATTGAAATGTTCAGGAACTCCTCCTACTTTCAATCCTAACATATCTTATTCTTTACGTTTCCGTTCTTCTGAAAACTGCATATCATGCAAATTTCGATAGAAACCGTTTAATTCTAACAATTCGGCCTGCGATCCTTGCTCTACTATTTGTCCTTTCTCCATCACAACAATCTTATCTGCTGATTGTATCGTAGACAATCGGTGAGCAATAACAATAGCCGTTCTCCCTTTTGTTAAGCGTTCCGTTGCCCTTTGGATCATTTCTTCGGATTCATTATCGACACTCGACGTTGCTTCATCCAAAATTAAAATGTGCGGGTTGTAGACAAACGCTCGAATGAATGAAATCAATTGACGCTGACCAACGGAGAGTGTTCCTCCTCGCTCACCTACTTGCGTGTCGTATCCATTCGGTAGTTTAGAAATGAAATCATGCGCTCCAACTTCTTTTGCCGCAGCAATAATATCTTCTCTAGAAATAGACTCATCGCCCAAGGTAATATTCTGTTCGATAGTATCAGAGAACAAGAAGACATCCTGTAATACGATCGCTATGTTTTTTCGGAGGTAACTTAATTCTATATCACGGAATGCAACATCACCAACTTTGATGTCTCCTTTTTGATATTCGTAAAAACGTCCAAGTAGACCAACTAGTGAGCTCTTCCCAGCTCCAGTAGCACCAACAAATGCTACAGTAGATCCAGGATCGATTGTCATGTTGATATCGCGCAACACCCACTCTTCATCGTTGTAAGCGAAGAAAACATTCTTAAAATTGATAGCCGCGTCAAAATCACATTCTACAATTTGACCTTCATTCTGAATATGATCATCCAAATCGATTATCTCGAATACACGTTCGGCTCTTACCACTCCACGCTGAAAAATATTGAACTTGTCAGCTAATTGTCGAATCGGTCGATACAACATCTGAATCCACATGGTGAAAGCAATGAACAGACCAAATTGCGATTCAGCTCCAGCTGTCTCGAATCCACGAACTTTCAATGCCGTATAAACGATCAATAATGCGATTGAAAAAGAGCTCAATAATTCAACGAATGGAAAGAAAATGGAATTAGCCCAAATCGCCTTCACATGAGATTTTCTATGCAGTGCGTTGATCTCTTGAAATGATTCATACTCTCGAGTTTGTCTACTAAACAATTGAACTAGAGACATACCCGTCAACCGCTCTTGAACAAAGGTATTCAAGTTATTTACGGCTTCACGCTCCATTTTCATTGACTTTCGGAGTGCTCGAGCGAAAATCCGTGTGGCGATAAGTAAAACTGGTATTGGAATTAAGGTCAGAAGAGCCAGCTCCCAATCATACCAGAACATTCCGCCAATAGCGATCACAACGGCCAATATATCTCCCAGACCGCTCATCAACCCAGCCGAAAACACCTCCGTTATCGCCTGTAAATCAGAGACCAATCGAGTGACAAGTTCACCAATCGGCGTCCGATCAAAATAGCTCATTCGAAACGTCAAAATCTTCGCCATGAGTTGCTTCCGCAAATCCCGAATAATAGATTGTGCAAAGAGATTGGAAAAATAAGAGGAGAGAAATTGAAAAACGCCTTCGAAAAGTAGCATTCCTCCAACGATCAAAATCCACATTAATAACATGGACGGATTTTGAGTTTTAGAGATATACTCGTCTACCACATAACCAAGAATTGCCGGTCGTAAAGGTCCGAGAACACCAAGAATGATCGTACAAATAATTGCAATAAGAAATAGCCCTTTGTACAGTTTCCAATATGAAAGCAGACGTTTAAAAACGTTGATGTTAAGCTTTGCTTTCTTCTCCATGGAGCAAAAATAATCAAAGATTAGCTATTGGTCTGTCAAATAGTGCAAATGGTTGGTCTCCTAAGCCGATATTTTTTTTCCGTTTGAAATGTTTAAATGGTGACAAGAATTCTGATGAAAATCCACTAACTTTACACTAAACTTGATAGCAATGATCCACAACCTTTCGAACACAAAATCAATATTTCAGACATTCTTGGCTGAAATTCGCGATGTAGACATTCAGAATGACCCTATGCGTTTCCGTAGAAACTTAGAGCGTATTTCGGAAGTTTTGGGTTATGAGTTATCGAAGCAGTTACCGTATGAAGATCGATTGGTGACAACACCTTTAGGAGAAACGGAAATCCCTGTTTTGAAGGATCAGCCTGTTCTTGCAACAATTTTGCGTGCAGGATTGGGAATGCATCAAGGATTATTGAACTACTTTGACCGTGCTGAAAGCGCGTTTGTTTCTGCCTACAGAAAACATACTACAGCCGAAGATTTTGAGATCTATGTGGAATACTTAGCCTCACCAAAAATTGATAATCGTATTTTGATTATCAGTGATCCAATGCTTGCCACAGGAAGTTCAATGGTTACCGTTTATAAAGCGATTTTGAAACAAGGAATTCCGACAAAAACATACATTGTAGCTGCCATTGCTACTCCTGATGCAATGGAGTACTGCCAAGCGCATCTTCCAGACAATACAGAGTATTTCGTTGGAGCGATTGACAAAGAACTGACGGCGCAATCGTACATCGTGCCTGGATTAGGAGATGCTGGTGACTTGGCTTACGGAGAAAAATATTAGCAATGTACCTCTCTAAACTTAGCGGACTTTTCCTGCTTTCAATCATTAAGTTCTTCTTCACTCCATTGGGTGGTCCAGGCTTGGGATTGAGTTTTTGGGAAACGTATTTCAGTTGTGTAGCTGGTGGGATATTTGGGGCAACTGTTTTCTACTTTTCAGCAAATTATTTCATGAAGCGCGCGAAGGAGAAACACAGAGTTTTGCGTGAAAAACACCTCAATGAAGGCACTCCTTTTGTTGAAAAGAAGAAGTTTACGCGAACAAATAAGTTCATTGTTAAAGTAAAAATGAGACTCGGTATTTTCGGAACGGCAATGTGGGTTCCTCTTTTCCTTTCTGTTCCTTTGGGAAGTATTATCACGGCTAAATTTTACGGTGACGATAAACGAACATTTCCAATTATCGTCTTAGGAATGTTTTTCAATGGTGCGGTCATGACAAGTATCAGTTATTTTATATTCGGATGAAACACCTTTTCTTTGATTTAGACAGAACACTTTGGGATTTCGACAAGAATTCGGAAACCGCCTTGAATATTCTCTACGACGAATTGAAGCTGGAGAATCATTTGCGTTCCTTCCGCTCATTCCATACAAAGTATAAAAAGGTGAATGGAGAATTGTGGGATCAATATTCGAAAGGGAAAATTTCGAAAGACTTACTGCGCGTGAAGCGTTTCCAAGATACGCTGGCACATTTCGATGTCAAAAGCAAAGAGCTTTCTCATTCACTAGCAGATGGATATGTTTCTTTGTCTCCATACCAAACCAATCTCTTTCCAGACGCGATTGAAACTTTGGAGAAGTTGAAAAACGACGACTTCGAATTGCACATTATCACGAACGGCTTTTTGGAGGTGCAGCACATCAAACTTGATAAAAGTGGGTTGAAGCCCTATTTTGACATTATCCTGTGCTCGGAAGAAGTGGGAAAAAACAAGCCTTCACGATTGGTTTTTGATCATGCACTAGACAAAGCCAATGCTACTTCAGATGAAAGCATCATGATTGGAGATAGCTACGAAGCTGATATTGTTGGAGCCGAAAATGCTGGAATTCGGGCAATCTTATTTGATCCGAATCGAATTCATCGTGAAGGAAGGCATAAGTGGCACATCCATGAATTGAAGGCAATCCCTGAGACTTTACCTTGGATGTAGTTTTTTCTTTTGGGGAAATGATGCCCATTGTTCTTCATACTTTTTTGTTGGGCAAAAAAAGTACGCAAAAATGCCCTTTGCGCTGATTTTAGAAATATGCATTCCATTCTGACTTGCCGACCATTTCGGGGATCGCTTTGCGCTTCCTCATGGTACCCGCCAGTCATTCACTCCATTTTAATTCTAAAATAGGCGCGATCTCACTTCGAGAAATTCAATTTGTGATGATTAATCGCGCTCTTTTGCAAGGATCAACTTTACAGGCTTGGTGTCTGGACCGTGATAAATCCGAACGAATAATTTATTTCGATTGAAAAAACCAAAAGAATATTTGATCATATAAGGTGTCGGAGCAGAAATGTTTTGAAATTTCAAACTTCTTCCAGAACTCACAAATTCCTGAGTATTTGCAACAACCGAATCTTGCACAACATTATAGGTAGTCATGGAATACACAAGATTCTTATTCGCCATTCGAATACGGACATTCTCCACTCTATTTGTATCACTGGATTTTTGATTGACTCTATATCCAACTCCAACAAGTTCTTCTCCTCTGACTTCAAGAATTTCAAACCCACTTTGGAATTTGTATTCCCAAGTGCCAGCCATTTTCTTCACCTTATTCGGAAGTTGTGCGAACGCACCAAACGACAACGCAAAGAATACTACAAGTGTTCCAATTCTTCTCATATCAATCTGTTTAAGAGTTCAACTCTTGTCTCAGTTTTTCGTACATCATCATCCCAGCGGCTACTCCAACATTGAGTGATGCAATTTCACCACGCATAGGAATGCGACATGCCACATCAGCTAAGTTGATTAAATCTGAAGTCACTCCGTCTTTTTCGGATCCCATGATAATAGCAACGGACCCTCTCAAATTTGTAGAATACGACGGTGTCTTCGATTTCTCTGTACACGCCACAATTCTTAAACCACACTGCTGTATATAAAATAAGGAATCTTTCAGACTTTCCGTTCGACATATTTTAATTCTGTTCAATGCTCCAGCAGAAGTTTTAACCGCATCTGGCGTCACTTGAACCGAACCGTTCGCAGGAATTAGAATTGCATCTACGCCTTCACATTCAGCTGTTCTGGCAATTGCACCGAAATTTCGAACATCTGTGATTCTATCCAGCGCTAAAATGAAAGGCTTCTTCCCTTCTTCAATTAACCCCTCAACGACATCTTCAACCTTATGGTATGAAATCGGTGAAGCCATAGCAATCACCCCTTGATGGTTTTGCTCAGTAATTCGATCCAATTTTTCAACAGGCACGAATTGTAATTGATGATTCTTTCCTTTAAGCGCTTCCTTTAATTCCAAGAACAATTCCTTGTTCATTCCTTTCTGGATTAGAATTTTGTTGATCTCACGATCCGCTTTGATTGCTTCAATCACTGCACGAACTCCAAAAATGTACGATTCATCAAGTTTCTTTGGTTTACGCTCATACTTGCGTTCACCACGATCTGAATCACGGTATCTGTCTTTGCTGTATTCTCTGTCTCTATCTCCCATTTCTAAAAAGTATACTCGATGTCTACTATCATCATTTCACTAACTGACTTCGCCACGGGGCATGCTTCAGCAACTTTGATGATTCTTTCCTTAATTTCCTCTGACCAATTGTTCATAGAGAAATCCAACTCGATTCCAACTCGTTCAATTCTTCTAGGACCTGATGCCATTACTTTAGTCACTTCTCCTGTTCCTCCAACCATTTCAATGTTGTTCTCATTGCAATGAATTCCGACTATTGTCATCATACAAGAAATGTACGCTGTTGCGACCAAATCTGTTGGAGAAAATGCTTCACCTTTTCCATGATTATCAACAGGAGCATCCGTTAATATTTCCGTTCCTGACTTAAGGTGCGTGCATTTCGTTCGAAGCCCGCCCAAATATTCAATTCTTGAAGTTGCCATCTAATCCTTGTTAAGTGCCTTTGTCTTCGGCTTTAGCTGCAAAATTAGCTTTTTTTATCAGCGTAGGAGTTAACATTGAGAATATGTGGTTCCAATCTACACATTAACGAAGTTATTACATGATCACAACAAGTATAAACTCCTACAAAACAGAAGTTTAACACAGAAATGTATTCTTAAAATGAAATTTGAAATATATGGCTCAATCAGTCCTCACTAAAACCCCAACTTTACAATGTCGGAGTTCAACAGTTTCTCTTTATAGCGAGAACAGAGTTTCGGATCGTTAGTACGGTTTGGCAGTCGTAAGAATTATTAAACTACTATTAAACATCAAAATATGAAACGTCACCATGTAATAATAGGCTCTGTAGGAATTACTGCTATAGCCCTTCTTTTTACGATTTTCCAATGGAAGTCATCCGACTCAGAAGGGGCATATACAAAAGAGAATCTCAATGCAATTACTGAAAGGTCTTCAAACGATGCACATCAATGGATGGAGAGAAGGTTTCGAGACTCTGAAACTGGCGAACGAATTTCAAGTAAAAAATTACGTCAAATTGATGTTGCAATTAGCGAGATGGAAAAAAGTCGAGCTATTTCATTTGTTGAGCAAGGGCCTGACAATATTGGAGGTCGAACACGGGCGATTCAGGTAGACCTAACAAATAACAACATCGTTTGGGCTGGAGGTGTTTCTGGTGGTTTGTTTAAATCATTAAATGGTGCTAACACATGGGAGCATGTGGATTCATATGAGCTTCAAGGATCGCCATACATTTCATCCATTTGTCAGTTTACAAATGGAACCTTATTCGTTGCAACGGGATCTAACGGAAACGAGGAAAGTTGGGATGGAAATGGTGTTTGGTATACGCAAGACCAAGGAGTTTCTTGGACACAAGTCCCTGGAGCAGCCTCACTATCACGTGTGAATGAAATCGTTGCTCCTGAGAATGGGACAACCCTATGGCTATGCACCCAAGATGGATTGAAAACATGGGGTTTCGGTAACGGCAGTTTAACTGATGCTCCTACAGGAAACACCAGTTGTACGGTGCTCTCGTGCTCTCCGAATGGAGAAATAATTGTGGCAGCTATCGGCTCGAAAAGAACATACGTATCTACAGACTTTGGAGCTACATTCACTGACAAATCTGGATTAACTGCGGGCTTAGTACCTCCAAGTGCTGATCGTATCGAATACGCTATCTCACCATCTAAAAACTCCTCGAATTACTATTCAATATATGCCGTTCGCACGAATGCTAACCTGATGGGAATGTATGTTTCTCATGATAGTGGAAATACATGGTCTGAATTTGTTGGAGCATCTGGATCTCCCAGTAACTTAGACATCTACCGAGGTCAAGGTCGCTACAATTCTGTAGTAACTGTAACACCAAACGATCCTGAGAAAATCTTAATAGGTGGAATTGATATCTGGAAGTGGGAACAAACTTCGAATAATCCTCCAGCGGGTGGATTCGAGAAATTATCAGAATGGTTCTTACAACCGACATCAGATAAATACGTTCACGCTGACAACCATGAAATGAAATGGGACGGAAATAAACTTTACATCGGAAATGATGGAGGAATTGCGGTTTCCTATAATCCTGATGATGCATTCTACCCAGCAAACAGAGGTTTCAACATTACTCAATTCTTCGGAATCGCCTATGATAAAAACGGTGCCGTAATGGGAGGATCTCAAGACAATGGGAGTCTTTACAATGATCATCAATTATCTACTTTCAAAGAATTCAGAGAGGTTGCTGGTGGAGATGGGTTCCAATGTGAAATCTCCTTCTACAACCCAAACATTATGTTTGCTTCTTCTCAATATGGAAGTGGACTCCGATCTAGTGATGGCGGTCAAACTATGGAATTATTCGTGCCTGACTCATTGCCTGGAGGATATACTCCATTTGGTACATCTAGTGCTAACCACCCTTTCCATACGCATATCTTCCTTGCTGAACACTACGACCTCAACTCTAGAGATTCTGTCATATTTACTCCAGAACAAAACTATGCGATTGGAGAAACGATTATGATACCGAGTTCAGCAACTGGCGATAGCATTTCACACACATTGACATCTCCGCTTTATTTCAGCGACACCTTAAATTACGATCCGAACTTATCTGTAACAGAAACTTCTATTGTAAATGAACTTTCAGGTCAAACAGTATTCTTAGACTTGTACCAATGGTCTCATTTAGGAACTTCTGGTTCTGGACTTGTTCCTCCTCTAGTGGGAGATTCACTTCTCGTTACTTTGGAAACTGGAGTTGATACCATGGTGGTTGAATCTCTTGGGTCTTACATCCATTACTACAATCAACACTCAATCTCACTTGACATCTATGACATGGGCGTTGACTCTGTTCTATACAACGTAGCTTGGAATGATGTTACCGTGCAAGATCCTTATCAATCATGGTACTTCACTTACGTGGACGCAAATGGAGGAGAACTTTGGGGGACACGAAACGCACTGCGTCTTTCTGCTCCCGATCAACATTGGGGAATCATTGCGCAAGGAATTGGTAGCATTGCAACCGGTAGTAATGAACATGGAAAACTCGATATTGAATTTTCGAAAGACTTGAACCATATCTACATTTCACGAGGGGCAACATCCATTCTTCGCTTGGAAGGTTTAGGAGATCAATATACTTCTGACCCCAACTTTGAGGAAAATGCATTTTATCATACTGGTACTTCAGGAGATACAATGCCCGTTTCTACATCCATTGCGACCATCCCTTTAGGAAATGGTGTTTTCTCAGAAGGAATTGGACTGAACCCAGCCGACCCAGATGATTTAATCATATTTACTGGATTCGCTTCGAATAACATTAGAAGATCGACAAATGCAACTAGTGCGACTCCAACCGTAACAATCGCAGGAAATCTACCTTCCAGTACTTATGATGGAATTATCGACAGAGAAAATGATGATATCCTTGTTGTCGGAACCTCCCACGGTGTTTTCGTTTCTGAGGATGGAGGAATCACTTGGCTTCACTGGAACACCTGTATTCGAAGTAAGACAATCATGGAGAACATGGGACGAAGGAAACTTTCGTCCAGGTGAAATTTACATTGGAACCTACGGTCGAGGAATTTGGAGTTCATCTTCTTACTTGTCTACAAATGACGATTCGGCTCATGGAAACAATGAAACGCCGATTGAAGAATTCGACACAAACTTGACGCCATACCCGAACCCTACTTCAGCAAGCACAAGTCTATCCTTTGAGTTAGCGAATGCCTCAGACGTAACTATTCAAGTATTTAATCTTTCGGGTAGACTTGTAAAAAACATGAGTCAGAAAAACATGAGCCAAGGATCGCAAGTTATCGATCTAAACAGTACAGATTTCTCAGCAGGGACCTATATTGTTCAACTCTCTGCTGGCAAACAACGAGCAACAACCAAGTTCGTTAAAATGTAATCTCTTCCTTATCGATATAATGAAACCCCGTTGCTCTAATGAGTTACGGGGTTTTTCTTTCCCAAAACTGCCGCCAAAAGCCCTGAACACCGCATTTGAACACACTCTCAACTATTCACTCCTTAAGGTTGTCATCTAGTAGGTTTTGCCTACCTTTGTAGACACTGTTGAATGTACTTCGCAGTGCTAGATTATAGAACAGAATTAAGTAATTGCCATGAGTGAATTAGTAAAGGATGACAAGGTTCGTATTAAGAAACCGAAGTGGCTACGTGTAAAATTACCAACTGGTGAAAACTATAAACGAGTTCGATCTTTAGTTGATGAACACAAGCTTCATACGATCTGTGAAAGTGGAAATTGTCCAAACATGGGGGAATGCTGGGGAGAAGGAACAGCAACATTTATGATTCTTGGGAATATCTGTACACGATCATGTGGATTTTGCGCTGTGAAAACAGGTCGCCCAGATGAAGTGGATGAATTCGAGCCAGGCCGAGTTGCACATAGTGTAAAGACAATGGGAGTCAAACATGCCGTGATTACTTCAGTGGATCGAGATGATTTAAAAGATGGAGGCTCTTTAATTTGGGCTCAAACGGTTAGAGCAATTCGGAAGCAATCACCAACGACAACCTTGGAAACGTTAATTCCTGATTTCGCTGGAAAATGGGAAAACTTGCAAAATATCATCGATGTTGCTCCAGAAATTGTGAGCCATAACTTGGAAACTGTACGACGTCTAACGAAAGAAGTTCGCATCCAGGCGAAGTATGACCGAAGCTTGGAAGTTTTATTCCGATTGAAAAAAGGAGGAATGAATACAAAATCTGGAGTTATGCTCGGATTAGGTGAAACGCGCGACGAGGTAATCGAGACAATGGAAGACCTAAGAAGCGTAAACGTCGACGTATTAACACTTGGTCAATATCTTCAGCCGACAACAAAACACCTTCCTATTGATGAATTTGTTACGCCAGAGCAATTCGCAGAATACAAGGAACTAGGATTAGAAATGGGCTTCAGATACGTTGAAAGCGGACCATTAGTTCGATCGTCGTATCGTGCCGAGAAACACCTTTTCTAAAATAGACGTGTATACTTCTAATAAATTTTACAAAAACGGTATGAGAGTCCGCTACTCGAAATGTCATAATTTTGTAGAGATTGCAATTCCCAGATTCGAGTCTAAACAAATGTTAATATTTGCATAATAATTCGTAATTTGGCGGTCGCGATAAACATTAAACTACTTGATAATATCAAAATATGAAACGTAACAATTTAATAATCGGTTCAGTAGGTGTCATAGCCACTGCTGCGCTCATTGCCGTTTCCCCTTGGAAATCAGCAGATTCAGAGGGCACTTATACGCAGGAGTCTTTCTCTTCGCTCACTAAGAAGTCGGCAAACGATGCAAAATTATGGATGGAAAGACGTTACTTAGATCCTGAAACAGGAGAACGAATTTCTA
>CAJQOB010000285.1 GCA_905479845.1 uncultured Flavobacteriales bacterium | reverse complement strand
CTATTCACCCGTACTATGACGGAAACGGAAGAACTGCGAGGTTGCTTACAACGTATGTGCTTCATAAAACGGGATACGGTATGCAAGGAATCTATTCACTTGAAGAATACTATGCAAAGAATTTATCAGGTTACTATCGCTCACTTGATACTGGACCAAGTCATAATTACTATTTCGGTAGGGAAGAAGCTGACCTTACACCATTCCTTGATTACTTCTTATCAGGAATGGCAGAATCATTCAGGAAAGTCCGCGCAAGAGCTGATCAACTTCAAAAGGAACATCAAGAGCGAAACACAACTGCGCTTCCTTCTCGAGATATTCGAGAACTTGGAGCAAAGGAGCGACACAGTCTATCGTTATTTCTCAAGCAAAAGGAGGTGAGTTCAACTGACGTTGCTAATCATTTGGGGATTCCACAACGAAGTGCGCTTCATTTGTTAAAGAAATGGATCGACAAAGACTTTGTGAAAATGATTGATAAATCCCGAAAAACAAGGACTTACGGATTAACCACCGAATGGGAATTACTTATCGAGCAACAACGAATGGAAGAACGAAAACAGAAATTAGCACAAATGACCAACAAAAAACGAAAACAAAAGGACGCTGAAATTGAACGATAATTTCAGCGTCTTAAAATTGACAAACCCAAAAAAGTGAAAAAACACCACTCCACATTACCACTCTAACGCAAAAATGACTTCCTAAAAAGGAAGCCATTTCGTCAGAAAACCTAGTGTTTTCAAGGTGTAGCGAGAGGGAGATTTGAACTCCCGACCTCCGGGTTATGAATCCGAAGGTGAAGACGTATTTACAGGACCTTCAGAAGCTTAGGTTTTGCAAATGACTGCATTTGAGCGCAAAATGGAACATTTTACCACTCTAAAACACCACTCTGGTTTTCGGCTTAAAATGGAAAGTTTACAATTTTCTCCTTCGTGCTTAATTCAATTTGGGAGGCATAAATTATCTTGGAACTCTCTCGCTATCCCAACTAAATATTTACAAAGCATTTCTTTGAGAATCAAAAAAATATAATAAATTTGACGCTTTCAAACTTAACTCCCTATTTAATGAATGCAGCTTTGCTTACTGTCATTTTATTTTTATCAATAAATGGTAGTGCTCAGGTAACGGTAACAAGAGATACGACAACCAATATTCAAGAAGACATTGAAATTGTCTTTTCAGTTTCGAGTTACTATGATAGTACCGATCAAATAACGATAGAACATTTTAGTCTCATTGGAAATGATACCATTTCCGTTTTTGTTGGAACCTATAACATTGATGATGACGACCCCTCGGAGTTCGTGACATTTTGGTTAGACGAGACATTGGGGGAGTTTGTGTTCGGTATTGGGACATTCATTCCAAGTCCAATTTATTCCAAGGTGACGGTTGAGAAGCTTGTTGGGCTTCCAGAGGAATTTATAATTAATTAAAATACATTTTATGTTGAGAAGCAATAAAATGATTGCCACTTTATTGGCGTTACTTTCAATTTTCAGTCTTAATGCACAAACATATCTAGTTAACTGGACGGGTTTTAAAAATGCTGAAGTTGTAAATGGGGTTCTACAGGGAGAATCCAATGCAGGGAACAAAGGAACCGCAACATCTCAGCAATTACTTTTTGGACGAGGTCAATCAAATGTGTTTCAGGGGTATTTTGAGTTCACGGCGACGTCAACTAATGAGTTGAAGAAAATTGGATTTGTCGCATTGGATGATCCGGATGAAATAGTTAGCTCAATCACATACGGTTTTTCGTTTTTGAACGGAGGAAAAGTAAAGGCGACTGGATTGGCAGGCGTATCTGCTGAGATAAACTATAACGTTGGTGACGTATTTCGAATTTCTCGAGTTGGTGGACGGATATTGAGATACTACATTAATGGAACGGAAGTATACTTTGAACCTGGAGATGTATCCCAGAGTTATCAGATTAGGGCTGAATTGAAATCAAACAATGCAACGTTCTCCAATGTTGTTTGTGATTATCAGACCACTCCATTTTGTGTTGTGCCGGAAATTGATAACGTAAATAAAACGATACGTTTAGCAATTTCTGGAGCATATCCGCCCTATATATATACTTGGGATCACGGTCCTGTTTTGGTCGGTGGGAGTACACAAAATCCTTCTAACGAGCCACTTTATCAAGTTCAAGCAGATGGAAATTACTTTGTGACAATAAAAGATTTGATCGGAAACACCTTCAGAAAAAGGTATTCTATTGGATCTGATCTAGCTTGGACAAACGTGTATCAAACCACGGTAAACGGTGATGTGCTTTCCTATACGGGAAATAACAACTGGGGATCTGCTGTTCATTCAGGATCGTTTAATCAGAATTCAACAGGTTGGGTTGAATATGTAATCGACCACAATGATGGAAAACGTGCTTTTGGTTTTGTAGACGCTACTCAACAAGTGAGAAAAACACGGCATCTGAATGCTGGATTTTTAATAACAGATGAAGCGATACAGGTGATACATAATGGGAATATTATGTACACTGGTGATTACGAAAACAAAGATGTGCTTACTTTGCATTACTTCCAAGGAAGTGTTGTATGGATGAAAAATGGAATTGAGTTTTTCACGGAGACATATACAGGGTCAGGTGATTTAACGATTGCAGGTATGCTTCGTGGAACAGGAGTTGAAAAACATTTGAATTATAGCTTTAATACAGATAGTTATATAACTAAAACATGGGACGACCTGGAAGAGTATGGAGATGTTTCTGTAAATATTGCTTCCTTGAATGTTCCGGGTCCATACCACTACATCATTTCCAAAGATAGAATTCCAGAATTGTTTGAAACATATTCATACTTGAAAGATTCAGTAGGAATAGAGATTGATAGTGTGAAATTTTTCAATGGTTCAGAAAGCGGAACTTCGTTTATGTTTAGTGATCTTGAAGCAGGTACATATAATGTTGCTGTTTTTGATTCACAAGGCGGACGAATTTTTGGGCAAGAAGTAGAGTTGTACGGAGATTTAAGTGTGGAATCAGGAGCAGGTTTAATAGTCTCTGGAAATACCATTCAAGCCTCTCAAGATGGCGCAGCCGGGTCTTTGGAATTATACCTTACGCAAGGAGAGAATCTCGGAATGGAAATCGAGGTGAATCGCACTGGTGGGAACATTGAACAATTTATTGGTCTTAGTGCAGAACTAACAACGGTAAACGGCTATCAAGATTTGGAATACGGATTCTACCTAGACGGAAGACGTTTGTACACAGTTCAAGACGGAGTGCTAAGTTCAAACTTTGAAATCATTCGTCAGAACAAAACATTGAAAATTACTATTGAAAACGGTCAGTTGGTTCTAAATGCCAATATGGAAGATTTGGTAACTGTTCAACTGCCAGCTCAGTATACGTATAAGGTTGGTACAGGAATGGATCAAGGGGCAATGTTGAAATTGAACTTCCCCGGAAAACCACCAAAGAAAATTAAATACCGTTTCTATCCAAGTGTCATTAATCATCTGAATTGTGATGATCAAGCTGGGTCATTTTCATTTAATATTAATGCATTTGGAACTGCGAATTCATTGACAATACCGTATACGATTACCAATCTAGATAATGGACAATTTGTTTCAAGTGGAACTGTAAATAACCAACAGAACATTTTGCCAATTACAAGTTACCAAAATGGCAATCCTCTTGACGCTGGAGTTTACACAGTTGATCTCACAATCGCAGGTCAGGTGTACTCACATCAAATTTGTCTAGGATATGAAGCGGATTGGGATGATCAATTGAATGTAGATTATGTAGAATCTCCAAACAACTATTCGCTACTTCGTCAATTGGCGTACACGGGTAACTTCTCTACGGCAAGAGCGCGAAATATTTTATTGAATGGTGTCAACGGATGGATTGAGTTTACTCCATTGTTTGGTAATGGAACTTCTGGAAATTTATTGAGATTGTCTGCTCAGAATCCTACTTCGGCTATTCCAACTTCTGCTGAAGATTACCTGCTATTTTTCCCTTTTGGAAATTCTATTCTGATCTACGCCAACTTGAATCAGTCGACAAGTATTGCAACGATTCAAGGGGGTGAACGTTTGAAAATTATCCAAATAGGAAATCAATTGGATGTTGTGAACGGTTCAACTTCTTTGATTTCTGAGACGGTGAGTCCGCAAACACGATTGATCAGAGGGCAAAGTTTGGAGTTGAATGACGGTTTTAGAGATATGATTGTTTCGTTCCCTTGTGAACAAAAAAAATTGGCCTATGCAAAGCTTGAACGTAAGTTAAAAGGGGTTAAATATAAAGCTTCCAATGGAGTATTTAGGTTTTATGTTACAGAGGAATACAACAGCCAATCTGAAGAATTGAAATACCGTGTTTACCCTGAGGGTGATAAGTTGAATGCAGCATTGGATGGTGGAACACAAGTAGAGAATGTTCAGTATGGGGATAATCGGTATGATCTTGATGTGAGTTCAATTTCGAGTGGTGTGTACATCCTGGAGGTTGAGAATGAGAAAAAAGAGAAGTTTTACTTAAGGTTTGTGAAGTAAGTGAAGGTTAAATATATACATATTACAGGGTTCCTAGTTTTAGCTTTAAGTGTATTTTCTTGTAGCCAAGAGAGCAAGTCTAAAATTGGTTTTATGGAAAACGCTCGTGTTTTTGAAGAGTTTGAAATGAAGAAGGATTACGACAATCGCATTGAAGAGGATATGTCTTTGGAGGTAAAGTTCATGGATTCCCTAGAATTAGTGATTGATCAGGTAATAGAGTCTGGAGATTCTCTGAAAGTTCTTCGTCTCAAAAAGCAATATTTTGCTGTTGAACAGAAGTATCGTCAAAAGTTTGATGAAAATTCGAGTCGTTACACCCAAGAGGTTAATGATCGTTTGAATGAGTATGTCGAAAAATACGCAGAGCAAGAAGGCTTGGACTTCATTTTGGGTTCTTACGGACAGGGAAATTTAATGTATGCGAATGATTCTAAAAACATTTCGGATGATTTGATTAAGTATATCAACTCAATGTATCATAAAAAGTGAAGCTATTCATCAACATATTGATTTTGATTACACTCTGTGCTTGCTCGGAAGATCAGGTAGCTGAAAAGAATTACATTATTAAACCTGATGGAACAAAAGTTTATCGAACTGAAGGTGTTGAATTGACTCTTTTGGAGAAAGATGAGCAAGGGAATGTTAAAAATTTCGAGGGTGTGAGTTTTGTCTTTAAAGATGTTTCAGCCCTGGACTACTTGGATAGAGTGGGAGAAGTTCCGTCTTCTCAAGACAAGATAGCATTAGCCGACGAATCTGTGTTTATGCTGGAATTCGTTGGACATAAATTTTCGGGAAGCATTTTTGAGAATTCAGAGATGGCTAAACCCGAATCGGAAGCAACCCAATATCTTATTGGAGAAATTGAGAAGGACTTCACGATTGTTCAGGGAGGTAAACGATGTGTTGCTCAAGGGGTTCAGTACGACGGAAAAATAGGTAGCGACCAAAAAATAAGAGTGGCATTTTTTCTCAAGGGTGTTGATTTAGCACTTCCTTATACGATTGAATATTACGACCGCCTTTTTGGGAAAGGTCTGGTGAAATTGACAAAAAAGAAAACTGACTTAATAATTTAAGTATGATTCTAAAAATTAGAAACAGTAGAACGTTTAAAGGTATATCATTACTATTGGTATTGAGTATCTTCTTTGAATTGGTATATCCAAATCAATCTTGGGCATTAACAGGAGGACCATCTCAGCCAGAGTTTAGTTCTTTTACCCCAATTGGTACTTCGGATATGGTGGATTTGTCTTCAGGAGACATGAGCTACAACATTCCTCTGATGGATGTGGGAGGTTATCCCTTAAATCTTGCTTACCAATCTGGTGTTGGAATGGACGATGAAGCTTCTTGGGTAGGTTTGGGATGGAATCTGTCGGTTGGTCAGGTGAATCACAATGTGCGTGGTATTTCAGATGATTTCAATGGCGATGAAATCCGATATGAAAATTACATGCGTCCCAATTTTACTGTTGGGGCAAACATAAACGTTGAGGCAGCATTGTTTGGTCTTCCGAATGATTT
>CAJQOB010000284.1 GCA_905479845.1 uncultured Flavobacteriales bacterium | reverse complement strand
TTTCAATTGGATCATTGTACACCGTTTCTCCAAATTTGTTATCTGGAACCAGTCCCTTTAACTCAACACCGACACCAAAAACGCCAATTTTAATTTTTCCCTTTTTGATGATCTTGTACTCATCCGTGTGACCATCAATTGGTGTGTTCCCAAAATCGTAGTTAGAACAAACGAAAGGAAAGTCTGCGTAGTCCTGAGCTTTAACGAAACCATCCATTCCTCCATCGAAATCATGATTCCCCATCGTTGCAACGTCGTAGCCAAGCTTCGACATGAGTTTCATTTCCAAAACACCTCCAAATTTATTGAAGTACGGCGTCCCTTGGAAAATATCTCCCGCATCAAGTAACAATACATTCTCCTCTTCGGATCGAATTTTCTGGATCATTTCATATCGACGAGCTACCCCACCCTTTCCAGGGTATTTCGCGTGATTCTCAGGGAACGGATCAATGTTGGAATGTGTATCGTTCGTGTGGAGAATCGTCAATTTGTTCTTCGGATCAACTTCAGACCAACCTTGAGAAAGAGCGTTAGGAGCTAAGATCAATCCTCCTGAAACCACAACCGAATTTTGTATAAACTTTCTTCTTTCCATCAGATTTTAATTCTTATTTCGTCCGACCAAATCAACATTTTCTGCTTCTTCGCAATTCGAATAAAGGCATCTCTCAACAGTTCATTTGAATGAGTGACGCTAACTTTTTTCTCAAAGAAAGTCATGTTATCACCTCCGTTCATCAAGTAATCTGAAGTGAGGATCCATACAGTTTTCGTATCCGCATTTACCCCGTCAACCTCAAGTTTTCCATTTCTCAGGTAAGCTCCTCCAATTGGCTCTCCATTTCTCGCAGTCAAATATTCGGCAATATCTGCCAACGCCTCAATTGGCATCTCCACCCAAACCACTTCATTGTCAAAAGGCATAACTTTGAAAATGTCTCCAAGGGTCACATCTCCTTCATTGATCGTATTCCGCAATCCACCAATATTCAGTAAACTGAAAGTAGGTCCTGACAAGCGTGCATTTCCAATTTGAGATTCGAGCAAGGCATCTGCCGCCCAATTGTTCAAGGCACCACCAGGTCGACCTTTTTCAAATGGACGCTCTGCATACGCTACCACCTCGTTCATTTCATCTTCGAGGTCTTGTTTGTAAGGCTCAACAATACTGTCAATCACATTCGTCTCAGTTCCTTGAGACAGTACATCAGAGTTGCTCGATTCAGATGAATTTAGGCTAATCGTATTAACAGAAGAGCAGGCCAAAAGACCTGCTCCAACTGTAAATAATATGATGTACTTCAACATTATTGAATAATCAATTTACGTTGAGTTGATCCTAGTTCTGTTTCAACTCGAATCATGTATGTTCCAGTTCCAATAATGTCTTTCGACAATTGAACTACTGGAGAACTAATTTCGCTTTCAGCTCTAACCACACGACCGTTTAAGTCGATTACTTCGTAAGCTGTGATATCCGTTCCATTCACCTGAACATAAACAATATCGTTTGATGGAACTGGGAAAACGACAAGGTTTGCGTCCAATTTTTCTTGAATACTGTTTGTTGAATCACATCCATCCGCTTGATGAGTGTTCGCATCAAAATCTACGTAACATGCGTAATCAACAGAATCGATAAATGGATTTCTATTTCCTTGCAAATCGAAAACATATTCTTGACGAGCAATTTCGTAATTGTCTGGTAAATCTGCGAAGTGCCAGTTACGTAATGTTTCCTGATCTTGTTTGTCAGAATTTACATTACCTGCCAAATCGAAGTTATACGTAACAACCATATACATAATCGCACGAGCAGCGTTTCCTTTGTGACTTTCGCGTGGTTCATAAACCAACTGAGTCCCTTTGTATCCAACAGATCCTCCCAAGTAACTGAAAACTACATTTCCGTCGATATCATCCAAAGCTAGATTACTTCTTGGTGTATTTGCCTCAGCCAAGTTTGCTGGATATAAAGCATGTTGATCGCTGTACTCTGGTTCTTCTGGATCATCTGCAGGGAAAGATGGCATCCACGAGTGTGGGAAAGTGTGCTCACGGCTATATCCAGTTGCTGTCCAATCGAATGTTCCGTTGAATACCAAACGCTCTCCTGAAAGTGCACATGTCACGTAAGAATCATTGTTTGTTGTATCCTTGATTTCGAACTCACTCATCATTGTCTGCTTATACAAGAAGTATGAAAGTTGAGTATGAGGGTTAACCAAGTTGTAAAGGTCTGTGTTGAATGTTGCCGCATTTTTATCAATTGCATTGTAGTAAGAACCAATATTCTCACCTAAACTTACAACGTTCCCGGTCAAAGGAGAAGCTGTCAAGTAGTTTTCAAATCCACCAGATCCGTTAAATGCGTATACTGCGAAGTATAAATCTTGATTTGCGATTACTCCACGCGGAGTGAATGACGTTCCAGGTCCCATGTAGGCAACTTTAGCATCACCAACAACATCACCACGAAGGTAAGTTGTTCCATCTGAAGGCACGCCTGTAATTGCGCTTCCTTCTTTCCAAAGCACGAGGTAATTTGCAGCTCCTGATCCTGCAGTGTATTGTCCGTTAACAGTATATGCTTCCGTAATAGGGAATGTCAATCCAGATGGATTTGCCGTTGGCTCGGTTGCCAAGTTATCCGTTCCCACACCTTCAAAGCTGATCACGTAAGGATTCTCATCAGAGTCATTGTTTCCGATAGAGATTGTTGCAAATTTAGATCCTCCAGTAGCAGGAGTGAAATTAATCGTATAAGCGTTATCTGATAAGGCTCCAACAGAACCAGCTACAATGTTAGATGAGAAATCTGCTGCATCTGGACCAGTGAAAGAAGACCCTGTAATTGTCAGTGCATTCGATCCTGTATTCTCAATTGTAACAGAAATACTTGCTGAGTTTCCAACAAAGTAAGATCCTCCATCGAAAACTGTCGTTCCATTAACCAATACATTAATCTCCTCTGACGGAGCAACGTAAGGTATAATATCATTCAAATCACGAGGAACCAATTGGTAATTGGCGTTGTATTGACCTACAA
>CAJQOB010000283.1 GCA_905479845.1 uncultured Flavobacteriales bacterium | reverse complement strand
AAAATAGCGCTTCGAAGCTACTTATTAACAATTTTATTCGTTATATATTTGTAAGTGGTCGAAAATACCCATTTTTAACAGAGCTATAAATATTAAGTATATCAAGATATATGGAAGCTAAATTTTCGCAAAGAGTAAAGGATGTAATCAGTTTCAGTCGTGAAGAGGCTTTGCGCTTGGGCAATGATTTCATTGGTGTGGAGCATTTGTTGCTCGGATTAATTCGTGAGGGGGATGGAAAAGCGATTACTGTATTAAATGAATTTCATTTAGACCTTAAAATGATCCGTAAGGAGATTGAACAGAACTTGGCTTCTGCAAACCCTGGTACGGCAAAAAAGATATCAAACATTCCATTAGTGAAGCAAGCAGAACGCGTTTTGAAATTGACGTACCTCGAAGCTAAACTATATAAGAGTCCAATGATTGGAACGGAGCACTTGTTGCTTTCAATTCTAAAGAATGAGGACAATGTAGCATGCAGTATTTTAAATAAGTACGGCGTGATTTATGAAAACGTAAAAGACGAATTAGAGTCTATGAAAGATGATGTAATGGGACCGAAAGCAGAATTCCCTGGGGGAACAGATGAAGAAGGTGCTGCGGCAGGAGGTGAAGAGTCATTCTCTTCACAACGCAAAGGTGATCCTAAATCAAAAACACCTGTATTGGATAATTTCGGAAGAGATTTGACAAAAATGGCTGAAGCGGGTCGATTGGACCCAATTGTAGGTCGTGAAAAAGAAATTGAACGTGTAAGTCAAATCTTATCACGTAGAAAAAAGAACAATCCAATTTTGATTGGTGAACCTGGTGTTGGTAAGAGTGCTATTGCTGAGGGATTGGCGTTGCGCATTATTCAACGTAAAGTTTCGCGTGTTCTTTTCGATAAACGTATTGTTTCTCTTGATTTAGCTTCGTTGGTTGCTGGTACAAAATACCGTGGTCAGTTTGAGGAAAGAATGAAGGCTGTAATGCAAGAGATTGAAAAGAATCCAGATGTGATCCTTTTCATTGATGAAATTCACACAATTGTTGGAGCTGGAGGTGCCTCTGGTTCATTGGATGCTTCGAACATGTTTAAGCCTGCTCTTGCCCGTGGTGAGATGCAAGCGATTGGAGCGACAACATTGGATGAGTACCGTCAGCATATCGAAAAAGATGGTGCTTTGGAACGTCGTTTCCAAAAAGTGATCATCGAACCGACAAACACGGAGGAAACTGTTCAGATTTTGAACAATATCAAGGAGCGTTACGAGGATCATCACTCTGTGCGTTATACAGACGATGCAATTTTAGCATGTGTTCGTTTGACTGAACGATACATCACGGATCGTCACTTGCCGGACAAAGCAATTGATGCTTTGGATGAAGTAGGTTCTCGTGTTCACTTGACGAATATCAATGTGCCTCAAGAGATTTTGGACATCGAGCAGAAAATTGAAGACCTCAAGGTTCAAAAGAATGAAGTAATTCGTTCTCAGCAATACGAAAAAGCAGCTGAACTTAGAGATAGTGAGCGTAAGCTTCAAGAGGAATTGGAAACGGCGAAAGCTAAGTGGGAAGAGGAATCTAAATCGAATCGAGTAGAGGTGACCGAAGAGCATGTTGCTGAAGTGGTTTCTATGATGAGTGGAGTTCCTGTTACACGTATTTCTGAGTCTGAAACTGGAAGATTGGCTCAGATGTCTGAGGAAATTGAATCGAAAGTAATCGGTCAGGAGGATGCCGTTAAGAAAATCGTTCGTGCGATTCAACGTAATCGTGCTGGATTGAAAGACCCGAACAAACCAATCGGTTCATTCTTCTTCTTAGGCCCAACAGGGGTTGGTAAAACGCAATTAGCGAAAGTATTGGCTCAATACCTTTTCGATTCTCAAGATTCATTGATCAGAATCGATATGTCTGAGTACATGGAGAAATTCTCTATCTCTCGCTTAGTTGGAGCACCTCCGGGATACGTTGGTTACGAGGAAGGTGGTCAATTGACAGAGAAAATCAGAAGAAAGCCGTATTCAATTGTTCTTTTGGATGAGATTGAGAAAGCACATCCAGATGTATTCAACTTGTTGCTACAAGCTTTGGATGACGGTCACATGACTGACGGTCTAGGACGTAAGATTGATTTCAAGAATACGATCTTAATCATGACTTCTAACATCGGGGCACGCCAATTGGCTGATTTCGGTACAGGAGTTGGATTTGGAACTAAAGCACAGGAAGATCAAAAAGAGGAACACCAAAACACGGTTGTTCAAAATGCTTTGAGAAAGGCATTTTCACCTGAGTTCTTGAATAGAATCGATGATATCATCATGTTCAAGTCATTGGGTCGCGATAGCATCCACAAAATCATTGATATTGAGATGGATTTGTTGATTAAGCGTATCGTTGATTTAGGGTACTCTGTGACAGTTACTGATGCAGCGAAAGATTTCATTGTAGATAAAGGATACGATGCGAAATTTGGTGCCCGTCCATTGAAAAGAGCGATCCAGAAGTTTATCGAGGACCCTTTAGCGGAGCAAATCGTTAAGTCAAACTTGAAAGAGGGAGACACGATTAACATCGATTACGAAAAAGACGCAACTGAATTGTCGATTGGTATCGATAAAGGAAAGCGTAAAAAGGCAGAACCGAAGAGTGAATAGTTCACTGTTTCGATCAGCATATGTTTAACTAAATATATAGAGGACTTTTTCTCTACTTGCACTGAAGGGAGTTTCGAAAGAAGCTCCCTTTTTAGTTGGGTAAAATGTTATGGGGTTTCTTTATAGCGTTTGGAGATACTAAAAGTGATTTCCCGAAGCTGCATTCCGTGGGATGCCGATCTGTGCTAGGGATATTCAGTTTTTACAGATTATTTCCTTCGCTTAATAGGTTAAAAGCACTTTCGGTTTATCACAAACGTGGAAGATGTTAACGAACGCATGTTACTTCGCGAAAAAAATGAAATCCAGCAAAAAAGATTTATCGATTTAATTGATAAGTCGAGTGATTTGATATTTGGGGTGTCTTTAAAAGGGAGATTTACTTTTATGAATAGCGTGATTTGCGATTTAACGGGGTTTTCGGAGGAAGAGTTACTTTCTATGTCATTTTTAGATTTAGTAAGAGTTGATTATCGTAAAAGGGTACTTAGCTTTTATGAATTTCAAATACAAAGTAGTACAGAAACAACCTACAGCGAATTCCCAATTGTGTCTAACAATAAAGAGGTAATCTGGCTAGGTCAAAATGTAAATATTTCAGAAAATAATTCAGGAGGATTTGAAGTCTCAGCCATTGCAAGGGTGATTACAGAAAGAAAAGCATTTGAAAAAGCTTTATTAAGAAGTGAGGATAAGTTTCGATCCATTATTGAGAATATGGAATTAGGCTTATTGGAGACCAATAGAGAAGGTTTAATTGTGAAGGCTTACAAGAGTTTTTGCAAGATATTAGGTTATACTCCCGAAGAGAGTTTCGATATTGTTTTAATGGATACTAGAATGCCTATAATGAATGGTATGGAGGCAACTACATTTATTCGTAATGAGTTGAATTATTATAGTACAAGAATCATCGCGTTAACTGCAAATGCTCTAGACGATGGTAATAACGAATATTGGGAAGTAGGATTTGATGATGTTTTGTTAAAGCCATTTGTCCAAAAAGATTTATTGCAATTATTAATTGATAATTCAAGCAGGAAATCGGAAAAAATGAAAGATGGTTTAATAGGTTATGCGCAGGGTGATATTCAATTTGCGAACACTTTAAGATCAATTTTTATTGAGGATTCGATTAAGAGGGTCGCTGCTATGAAACTGGCTTCCAGCTCAAAAAAGCTAGATGAGATAAGTGAAATATCACACAGCATGAAGCCTTCTTTAGCCCAATTGGCATCAAAAGACTTGCAAATTTTAAACAAACGTTTCGAGAATAAAGATATAAATGAGAATGAAATTGAATCACATGTAATGATCTTCGAATTGCATATAAAACTTCTTATTGCCAACCTGAAAAGAATCTCATTTTGAAACAATCTTGTCCCATAACGGGAATGTTCTTATGGTAGAAATATGCTTTTCTACAGTATTTATGAGGGTTACAAGATGTTGAGCTGCTTTTTGTTTAGTTTAATCTAAACATGAAGCCATGAGAAATCGCAAAAGAAAAATAAAAATTTTTGTTTTAGATGAGGACCGTTATTATGGGGTGTTTTTAAAAAATGCTCTTAGTAATGAGAATTATGATGTTCATTATTTTCAGCATGAGTATGAATGTGTCCAACATTTAAAAATGGTTCCTGAAATTTTAATACTAGACCATAAATTGGAATTGGTTACCGGTCTTGAAGTACTTGATGAGGTGAAAAGACAATGTAAAGGAAAGACACATGTAATCTATCTTTCAGCACAGGAGCATGGGCACATAGTAATTAGTCGTTCCTTAAGAACTATTCAACCCATTGATTTCTATCATAATTTTGTTGAAAACCTAGTTGTTTGAGTTTACCAAAATTGCAAGTGTTGAGCTAACTTGTGTTCAAAACCTTGCAAAATGAGAGGAAAAAACG
>CAJQOB010000282.1 GCA_905479845.1 uncultured Flavobacteriales bacterium | reverse complement strand
GCGGGCAAAAAAGTTACGTGTGTTTAACCCCGAACAACAGGCAGATATGTTCGTTGTATTGCAGCTCTCAGAATTCGAAAGTGTAATACGAGAAGACATTAAGAAGGGGAACTGGTAAAGATGTTTTAGTGGTACTTGCGGCAAGTTTTTGAAAGAATATTACAGTAGAACTGGTACTGTACAGTGAATATTTTGTATTTTCAAAGAGACTAAAGCCTTATCTTAGTATTGTTTATAACTGAAAGGAAACTTCGTCACCGCTATTTATCAGAAATTTAATAATGGGAGATTTACAATGTAATTATACAACTGACCCGCCAAAATGGGGGATTATGGATGTGCTCATGTGGAAGCTTGTCCCTAAGAAATATGGAGGAGGAATTCCGTACATACAGAAGTTTAAAGATTCTTGGGTTCAGTTTCACAAGGATCAGATAAAGACGGAAGCAACATCCAAAGGCTTTCCAGCGGAATTACTTGCAGGAGTGTGTTGGATAGAAGTTGGAGGAGACCCTCACATTATTGATAATGTGGCTTTTAACGTTAGGGCGTTCGACTACTCCGGACCTGATTGGGTTGACGAAAATATGACAATTACTAACCGACCATGGAGAACATCATTCGGTTCGGTGAGCATGCAGTTAGGAACTGCGGCCAATACAATGGGGATGGATGCGAGATCAATGTCGTACGCGGAATTAAGAGACCTGTCCAACTGTTTGGAAAGCGATCAATTCAATATTTCTTTGGTTGCCGATCACTTGCAGGAAATTATTCAACATGATAATCTAGGTGCCGATGCATCTGAAATTTCATTGGATGATGTACGAATAATTGGGGCAAGATATAACAGAGGACTTGGGCTTTCCCTAGAGTCCATTAATCGAAATACAAGCTATGGAGATTTCATCGTAGGACGATGGAGCCTGCTATCCGACCTTCTGATGTAAGTAAATCAGAAAGGAGAAAAAAGTATGGAAAATTGGTGATTAACCAGCGAAATTTCTACGCGCTGCTTTTCGACATCTACGCTTGCGTTTTGCTTTAACGCGTTTTACTCTGCGTTTTTTTCTTTTACCTCCATCGAATACAACTGTCTCAATTGCAACAGATGATTTTTCAGATGTAAACTCTGTCGCAGCCATGCCAGAAAGGCAAAAGCAAAAAACGATAGCTGTCAATAAATACTTCATAATGTACTGGTTTGTAAAATACAACGACAAATATAACTGAATGTTACGTAGACGGAAAATTTATTCGATAAGTTGTATTGTTTTATGGTTGACCACTTGAAATTGAAGGGGTATCATTGTCAACGGAAGTAGTATTTATAGAAGTGACTCTTACTTTGTAAAGAATGCTAGGAACTGCTTTTGCTCCAATACCGCTCCAAAGAGCATCGACCTCTTGCAAGGATAAGTTGCACATCTCAAGATTAATTTTTGCAATTTCTGCAGGTAGTTCAGGGTGTTCCGTCTTGTCAAAGTATAGATTATTATGAAAGAACTCAGCAGCTTTTGAGAGAAACTTCAAGCTTTCCTGCTCTTCATCGAAAAGAGAAGCCAATACCACGTTTATAGTAAAGTTCAGAGCTCCTTGCTGGATATTGGCCCCGTCGGCAGCAAATCCCATGCGCGAATAATTCGGACGCATGGACGTTTCTTGAGAAAGACTAACAAAGGACAGAACGAGTTTATTGCGGTTCTTCATTGGAATTGTACCATCCTGTTCAACAATGCGACCGACAGTTACCATGTTCTCGTTTAAGCCAGAATTAATTTTAAGGTATGCAGTTAACTGATCATTTAAGAATTTCAGTGCCTTATTCATGGTTTTATCTTGCTTTAGTTTGAAGTCACTCAGGGTACATGGTAATATTCGCTATAAAAGTTCTGTCAGGACTTACGACAACAGGTTTTTTCCAATCCATAAAGCCTTCCATCGTTACAGACAATAAGTACTGGCCAGGAGGTGGAAGGTCTCGTAATTCAAAGTGACCGTCACTACCAGTTACAGTTGATATTGGTGTTTTGATGCCTTCCCCATCAACGAAAACTAAAGCGCCAGGTAATGCTTCGTTATTTAAATCGATGACTTTTCCTTCTATGGATAATGATGAGCTCATATTGGTTTTATTCAGTGATAAATCTAAATGTAATTGTTTTAAATCATTATTTAAAACTTCAATCGATAAACCTCCACAGGAATACTCATGAATTTCGCCATGCGATCAAATGTCAATCCATTGGCGAGAGCCACATTCTTTGAGGCTTCATTTTCTGGGTGAATCATTGACATTACACTTGTTACTTCTGTTTCGTCTTTCGCGTAATCAATAAAATGCTGCGCCAATTCGCGTGCATAGCCCTTTCCCCAGAATTCTGGCAGCAAAGAGTAGGTGATTTCCAAATCGTCATTTCCGTACAATTCTCGGTGAATAATTCCTCCAACTCCCATAAACTTGCCCGAGCTTTTCTCAATGATAGCAAGTTGACCGTAAGTACCTTCGTTTTTGCGCTGGATTTGCCGTTCGATCCAAACTTTCGCACGCTCCGAGCCTGGAGTAGAGGTATCTTGACCTAAAAATCGGTGGTAATCCTCCTTATTGAAAAAAGGGATCCACAACTGAATATCTTCAAGAGTAAGAGAACGAAAAAGCAGCCGATCGCTCGACTGCTCGTAATAATTTGAATTCGGTTTAGTAATGGACATTCCATCGTTTTTTCTGATCTGCATAGAAGCCTTTCTCACCGTTCGCATGACGTTTGAACTTACCTCCAGCGCTGATCGCTAGGTTGACATTAATATCGCATTGATCGTACTCACCTTGCCAAGCAAGTAACTCAGCCATGTTGCATTGTATCATTGCACTAATCTTATCATTGATGCGCGCTTTTTTATCGTACGTATTGCTTTCTTCCATGATCATGCTCCAATCAGCGAGTGCTTCTTCAATTTTATCCATTGCCGAAGAACGGTCACGATCTTGTGAAACAAGCATCAAGGCTTGAACAGTTTTAGTGTACGCCATTGTTACATCCGAGTAATCGTATGATTTGAATTTCTTCACAGCGTATAATTCAGCATTACGCGTTTTTTGCATGTAGCCAATTTGATTGTTTAAAAACGTATTTGCTGAAGACGCTGCCTTGTTACGGGCCGCCACTTCCAAATTTCTTCGGAATTCATCTTCACGCGTTAGCATGTACACTTCATAATCGTATCTGCTTGCGTAGCTTCCAACTGTATAGGATTGACGACCTTCGTTGATTCTCTGGAAGATCAATTTACCCTGAGTTGGTGACTCAACAGTGATTTCAACAGGAAGGTTGTAAGTTGCGGTATACGTGTATTTTGTTGCCGTTCCAGTTCCTTTTTTAGTATGATTGATTTGAACATTTGAAATGCCCAAAACGTTCACTGTAACAACAAATCCACCAAGACCTTTTTCATATCCGGCGATGTTCACTTTATTGAGAACAATGTTTTCATCCATTGGTGTATTCAAACGAGGCTCTTCCAAACCTGGAAATATTGGAGCAAGTGGATATGCTGGTTTCGTTGGTTGAACGAGTGGTAGTCCATTCGCTTGCGTTTTACCAGCGTTCACGTCTTTTTCCCATTTTGCCATCATTCGAAAATAACCCACATCGATGGAATCGGTCGTTCGTTTGTACTGAATCATTGATTGTGTGTACATATCCATCGCCGCCTTTTTATTCAGTTCGTGCGCAGCAAGAATGTCTTGGTTCGATTGTTCGTAACCGTGAACAAATTTGACATCGTAATTGGTGAAGGCATTATCTATCTTGATGTATGGCAATTGTGTATACGTAAAGCTGACTTTGTTGTCATCTATAATTTGCCCGAAAGCAAGGGAAATTGACCCAACAAGGGATGTGATAAGTAGCAGAGTTTTCATAATTCATTTGTTTTAGTTACCAATCTCGACTTTTCGAAATTAAGCATGTTTGTGCGCTAAAAGGTCAAATTGAATGCCAAAAATGCCCATTTAACAGGAAAATAACAAGGGTCACCTTGACGACTTCAACTCTTGACTCATCTTTATAAGAACCTCGCGATAGCCCTCATCCATATTATCAGCAGTGAAGAAAGAGACACCTTTTGCACCATTTTCTTTTGCTATTCGAATGGCCTGTTCCAGCTCAGCAGGAGAGTTGAAACCAGGAATATAAAGTCCAGTATTGATTGGGAAAGTTACACCTTTTACCCCTTGCTCTGTTGCAAAACCTATCCAGTTAATATTTTCACGGTAGAAATTGTGATAGATCATCGGAAATGCTTCATCTAAATCCCAATCGTTCCATGCTTGACGAACCATCTGTCGGGACATTTCAGGGAAAGGGAACACTGCCGCAGTTAACGATTGCCCTTCATTATGAACAAGATCTGCTATTTCATTTACCAGTGAAGTAATTGCGTTTAATCGATATTGACGCCACTCTGTGCTTAGTTCTGGATGCTCCATTTGCCCTGGATCCTTTCCGAAAATGGACTTGAAACCTTCTCGCGCTATTGGATGATAACCGTAGTCGAATTCTGGCATCTCAGAGGTTTGTACCAGGTTGTATTTCGGTTGTAAATCTGCACCAAGTATAACATCAACGTATCTGACATAATCCAAATGAATCGATTCCAAGCCTTCAATTTTCAAGAGCTTCCGAACGTTGTTCTTTATGTATTCTCTTGCTTCAGGGTGAAAAGGACTTAGCCATTGGTAGTAATTGACATATGCTCGGTATTCCAATGAATTTTCACCGTTTCTATTCACTGCGTACCATTCGGGATGCTTGCTCGCAATGGTGTCATTAGGTCTGTTCAAGGTCCACATCCAGGCATGAATTTTTATATCCTTTTTATTGGCCAGTTCCACCAAATCAGACAAGAATTCTGGGCTTCCACTAACTAAGACTTCGGAAATACCTAATTGCTGATATTCATCCAGCTTTTTCTCCCACACTTCGGCATCCATTGTCTGCGAGCCGTGCGTCCATGTTGCAAACGTAAAGGTGTTCTCAATTTTCTTTTTCAGGAATTCACCTTGTTCATTAATAATGTAGAGCAGCTCGGCTTCCTCGTCTTCAAGACTGATTTCGTACCCGAAATTTGTCTGTTGATATTGCGCGGTTCTGTTTTTTTCACCTTCCACGGAGATGGAAATCTGACAATCAGTTAATTTTTTCAAACTACGAAGTTCTCCCCAATTTCTCTCTCGATACAAAGCATATAGCAGTTGTTTGACCTTGATCTCTGGATCTTCGATAAAGACGATGTCCTCACTCGACTCTTGTTCGGTAAACTGCATTATACCCCACATTTCAGGAGCATGCATATTAATTGCTTTCTGATTGCTCCATACCCAGTTGTATTCACGGTCGTATATCCCATCGACTTTCTTTCGTTGGTACTTTCCTTCAAATATGTCATGATCCCATTCGACACGAGAAAAGTTGAGCCTCCACTGATCTCCTTCTTGGATCGGTTTCCTTCTGTCGTTTTTCAATTCAATCAATGGGCGCAGGGGAATGGCCATTTCGACTGTCCATTTTTGATCTTGATCCAATGGATCGTTCAAGGTTCCGTGGATTTTCACGGCTGTTTTTAAGCTGTCTAAATTCCAGTGAAAATTTGCAAAGCCACCAGCCCGATAAGGACGGTTCAACAACAAATCCCACACCGTGTTTAAGGCATTAATTTCTATTTCCCCATAATTTTCTCCTTTTCCTGAGGGGTCAATAAATACTTCAAAATCATTGTTGTAATAAATGATCTCATCTCGATTTTCTATATCTCCCCAGATGTGAGGTTCTTCTAATTCTGCAAACACGTACAAATTCTGATCATCCCAAAGTAGCTTAACAAAAGAGTTATGTCTTACTTCTTTTTCTCCTTCTATATCAATGAAATTATTCGTGCTGGAGGCGTTTTTCCAAGCCTCATCTATACAACCATCAATTTTTATCTCTTCTGATGTTTTTGCCACAATGATGTGCTCTGGAACAACAATTTTGTCGGTTAGATTGATTTCATAAGTGGATTGTGCCCAACCGAGGTTAGCAGAAAAGAAGAAGACTAGGAAAAAAGTACATAACCTCATAGTGGGTCTAAAGATAATGAAAGTGCACTTTGATGAAAACAGATTGATTCAACGAATTAAAAAGGATATTTTTGAAAGAAGATTAGACGAGTATCAATAAGCACAACACATCAATATGAAACAGGCAGTAATTTTTCTAGTAGGATTGATTCATTTCGCAGGGTTTACTCAATCCTACACATCTTATTTTACAGGAAATACAACTGACATGATTGTCTCTCCAACTCCTCCTGGTGGAATTTGCATGATGGGCGGGGCAAGTGAAAACGACGAAGCAATGA